>NZ_JAMOKM010000013.1:0-155512 GCF_023656665.1 Parabacteroides sp. B2-S-102
CGGGAGGAACTTCATCCAATATCTCTTCCATCCGGGAATTATCTACTGATAGGCGAAAAGGATGGCGATAAAAAGACATTTAAAATTCATATTACTCAATAATTAAATTTATTAACATGAGACGAACACTTTACTTAAGTATGGTCTGTTTGCTATCGGCTCTGTTGGTAGTAGGCCAAACCGGTTCGCGGGATCTGAATCCGATAGAGAAACAGAAATTGCAATTACCTGAATTACCCGGTTCGCAGGCACGAGCCTCGATGCTTCGATCCAATGAAAGCGTGGATTACACGAAAGGTACCTTTATCGTAAACGAAGATTGGTACGGGCACCAAAACAGTTCGGTGAACTTCCTGTCGGATGATGGGACTTGGACATATAACGCGTTCCAAAGAGAGAATCCGGGACATGAATTGGGATGTACGAGCCAGTTCGGTACGATTTATGGGGATTTGTTGTATATCGTGTCCAAGCAATCAAAAGATGGTGCGGCATCTGTAGAGGGAAGTCGCTTAGCGGTAATTGACGCGAAAACGATGCAAGTGAAGAAGGAATTTCAGACGATCAACAGCGCAGGAGCTGATGGACGTTCTTTTTTAGGAGTGGATCTGACGAAAGGTTATATCGGAACGAGTAATGGTATTTATGTTTTTCATACAGGATACGATGAAAAGACCGGAAAATATGATGAAAACCAGATGTCTATCGAGGCCAGCGCAATCGGAGGAACGACGGGAATTTCTTCCAGCGATTTGTATCATTCACAGATTGGAACCATGATCCGTGTTGGAAAATATGTATTTGCGGTACATCAAACGAAAGGATTGTTGGTGATCGATCCGAAAGAAGATAAAGTTATCAATATGATATTGAAGCCCGAGGAGGATAGTAATCATGGCTTGGGCTCTATCGTGCTTTCTAAAGATGGTAATTTATGGGCTAGCGTGACATTCGAGTTAACTGGTACCGGAGCGACAATGCCTTATATGTGGAAAGTGAATCCATATACGTTAACAACGCAAAAGGTAGATATACCAACAACGGATGGTATTGAGGAGATTCCCAACTCTTGGTATGCATGGACCGCCGATGGTTTCTGTGCCAGTACGAAAGAGAATAAGATCTATTGGAAAGGACAAGGCTCCGGTAGTTGGTTCACGGGATATAAGATTTTCTGTTATGACATAGATAAGGATTCTTTTTATCAAGTATTCGACTTTACAAAGCTAGATAAAGGAGATTGGCGTCTTTATGGTACGGGATTCCGTATTGATCCGGTGGATGATAATATGTATTGTTTCCTTTATCATGAATTCTTAAACCCGGAACATGAATTAGCGGTAATTAAAACAGACGGAAGAGGGGATACGAACGGAACAATGGTAGGTCGCTATCCTTATGAGAAAGTGAATTATTGGTTCCCTGCTTTGCCTGTGTTCCCGGATAACATGGCTCCGACAATCACAGACGGTTTACCTAGCGAAATTACGTTTTCCGCTGAAAATACGAAGTATAGTAAATCAATGGATGAGATTATAGAAGATGGTGATAATATGATTTCAGCGGTTGTTACTACGATTGTGAATCCGAATCCGGAACTAATTAGTGCGGAGGTGATAAATAACACGTTGACTATTGCTCCGATCGTGGAGAGTATCCAAGAAGTGAAAGAAATTCAACTTAATTTTGAGTTTAACTCAAATGGTAAGATCGTAAATAAACAAGTTGTCGTAAAGTTGACAACTTCAACAGTAGCTCCTTTTGAGTTTAATGAAAAAGAGGTGACACTGGAAGGAAAAGAAAAAACTTTAACATTGGCTGTTACAGGATTAGCGGAAGAGACAATAGAATGGAGTAGTTCTCATCCTGAAATTGTGAGGGTTTCGGAAGATGGTACTGTCATTGGTGTCACTTATGGTACTGCGATAATTACAGCGAAGAGTAAGATACGCCCGACACTTTCTGCGAAATGTTCTGTTACTGTCAAGCGTCCAGCAATGACATTAAAGGAATCTTCTGTAGAATTATATGTTGGAGAAACAAAAGAAAGAGTGCTGACTCCTGTAGATAATAGAATAGAATTAGGAGAAAAGATAGAGTGGACTTCATCCGATGAAAATATCGTAACGGTGGAAGGAACGGCATATTATGCGAATGTTACTGCTCATTCTGCTGGTGTCGCTGAAATTATTGCGACAATTAAATCGGAAATAACCGGAGAAACTTTGTCTGTAACTAAACGTAAGGTAACGGTAGAAACATTTATACCTGTCGAAAAAATAGAATTGCGATTCGCATCTTCAGGAGAGTTGCTGCCAGAAGATGTCATAACGATGAACCTGAATGACAAGCTACAGCTTTCCGCTATTGTTAGGCCGGACAATGCCAGTTCGAAGGATTTGAAATGGTCTTCTAGTGATGAAACTGTTTTTTCTGTTAGTAATGCAGGAGTGATACAAGCAAAGGGTAGTGGTGAAGTGACTATTACTGTTTCAGCTGCGGGTAGTGATGCTTTAGCTTCGTGTCAACTTTCTTGTTCGTTTGAGTATGAAGGTGCGGCCTTTAAAAATAAGACTGTAAAATATAATTATAATGATGGTGCCGGAGAGTGGTTTTTGGAAATTCCTGTTGTTTTTAAACCAGCTAAGCCTGATTATATTGATATTATAGATGCTAGAGTTGAAGGAGATTTAGCGGATCGTTGGGGATTTGACAGTTTTGACGGTGAGAATTTAGTTTTGAACTGTTATGATGATACTCAAGGGACAGGAACACTTATAGCGACAGTCCAGGACTCGCAGACAGGGGAAACGAGTGAAATCTCTTGTCTTCTGTGTAGTGCAAATGATTTAACTAAGTTCGAATTGGAAAAAAGTTCATTGTTTATGAAAACCGATGAAACTTTTCAGTTAAAACCTCAAATAGAGTGGGGAGACGTAGAACCTGTAAAAGTCTTATATGTTTCATCGGATGAAACGATAGCTTCTGTTGATGATGGAGGATTGGTTACGGCCCATAAAGAAGGGAAAGCAAATATTGAAGTATATCTTGAAAATGGTTTGGCTTCTACAGAATGTCAGATAACTGTTGCAAAAGTTGCTGCTGCCAGATTAACAATTCTTGTACCAGATAGAATTGTGAAAGTGGGACAAAATGAAAGGTTTCAGTTCACCGCAAAAGTTTATCCTGATGATGTTAGTTTCTCTTCGGTAAAATGGAGTGGTTCTACTTATATTGATGAAAATGGTTTATTTCAATGTCGCAATATGTCTAAGCATACAATCATAGCAACATCGGAAGATGGTCAAGCGTCTGACACGTGTATGGTTTATGTACAAGGAGAAATACCTCTAGAATCCTTTAGTGTAGAACCTAAAGATATATTATGGGATATAAATGATGGACAGGTTTATGATTTGCGCTCTAAATTTAAATTTAATTATTATCCAATGAATGCGTCTTGCGCTTCTAGTACAATGCTTCCTGAAGTGGTTATCGAAGATGAGGATATTATTACTTATGTAAAACCGGATCCCTCAGGATTGAACGGAGGTTATAAACCATCAAAGGTTGGGACAACAGGAGTTGTGTTTGAGGCGATAGATGGCGGTTTTAAAGATTCTGTTCAAATCCATGTGACTGATAAGAGCTTAGGGGTTTGGGGTGTGACTTTAGAGTCTTCTCAAAGAGTAGCGGCTATTGGTGAGCATTTCACTTTATCTTATGAAGTACAAACTGATCCAACAAAGCCGGATGTGGAAAAAAGTGTGACATGGACTAGCAGTGATGAAAATGTTGCGACAGTTAATTCTAAAACAGGAGAGATCCAAGCATTAGCTGACGGTGAAACGGCAATTCGAGTGAAGACTGATACTGGTGGGTTTGTTGCGACGTGCACATTGTCTGTGGGAAAGGGTATTATAAAAGTGACAGGTGTTTCTTTAAATCAAGATCGGCTGGAGTTGCTAATAGGGCGTTCTGCTCAATTAATAGCGACAGTTCTTCCGGAAAATGCTAAAACAAAAACTGTAAACTGGTCAAGTGATAATCGATTGGTTGCGGAAGTCGATGAAGATGGCAATGTTTCCGCATATGAGGAAGGAACTGCTACGATCACGGTAACAACCCTTGATGGAGGCTATACAGCTACTTGTAAAGTGATTGTTTCTGCGGAACTGGAAAAACCGGGGGCAAATGTTACGGGTGTTAGCCTAAATGCGTCTTCTTTGTCTTTGAATAAAGGTGAGGAGGCTGTATTAGCAGCGGTGGTATCTCCATCCAATGCGATTAATAAATCAGTAACTTGGAGTTCTTCGGATGCCACGGTAGCCACAGTAACTAACGACGGTACGGTTAAGGCCGGTATCGCCGGTGTAGCTACAATTACGGTGACAACAGATGAAGGTGGTTATACCGCTACTTGTGAAGTAACGGTAATAGATCCGAATTTGGAAAATCCCGTGGTTGAAGTAAAAGATTCCACGGCTATATTAACATTTCCGAAAGTTCCGGAGGCTACTTTCTACGAGGTGTTTATTTATAAGTACGTAAATGGGATACCTGTATTATTTGGTGTTTACACGGTTGATGCAGAGGGTAATATCCTTACTGGCTTGATGAGTGAGCTTCGTTCTGGGGAACAAGAAAAGATCAAGGTCTCTATTCCTGAATTAGATGGAAGTTCAGAATATATCGTAAAAGTTACAGCTATCAAGGAAGGTGATGGTAGGCAAGAGATATTAGGAACATTCTATAGTGAGCCATTCTCCACATCCGGTCCGGTGGGTAATGAGGCTATCGGTGTTGGTGAAGCGATGATTTATTACTATGAAGGTCGATTGCATTTGAATAATCTGGAAGGTTATTCTTGCTATATTGTAAATATGAATGGCGCTATATTGGATCTTTTTAAGATATCGGGAATTAACGAGTCTCATCCAATCCAATATTCAAGAGGTGCTTATATTATAGTAGTGGTAAAAGATAATGATCGGATGAGCAAGACGATCGTTGTTAAATAAATAATGTATTAACAAATTAAACATTGATGAGCATGAAAAAGCTTTATCTTTTTCTCGCATTAATCTTAATGGCGGGAAGTATCAGCGCACAGCGTATGGTACAAGGTGTGTTACGTTCGGATTTACCGGCGGAAAAACAGAAAGCGGCTTTGATGTCCGCAAGGAGTAACCGTACTTTTTCTTTTGACAGTATTGATTTCTGGGTAGGTGATGGTGAAAACCGTGCGGCTATAGTTTTGACTTGGCATGACACTGATAAAACCGTACCCGATAATATGGTATGGGGATATCGATGGTCTGCTGATGTAGATACCATTTCTGGATTGAGCCTATTTGAGTCTGTGATGAAAGCTGATCCCCGTTTGGTTGGATTGGTTCAATATACAGGTTCAATGGGTTATACGATTAATGGCATTGGATACTGTGAACCAAGAGCGACTTCAATGCAAATATCTTTTCAGTTAGACAGCGCTAAAGCTCATGTTAGTTATACTTATCCAGATAATGCGGCAACACTTGCAAGAACTGCTATAAACCAAGGAAAATCATCAGGTGTTATTTATCATCCATTTGGTTCAAATGGAACAAGTTATCCTGCTTATGATTATGACTATTGGGTGGCTACGGCTACGGCAACTAACCACTGGTTCGCTGGTTGGTATTCCGGTTATTGGAGTTATTTCGTTCGTGATTCCTATACTCAAGATTTCTCTTATTCCGGATACGGGGCATCAAGCCGAAAAGTCCAGAATGGTACTTGGGATGCTTGGAGCTGGAATAGTTTTATGGGAACGACATCGGGAACAGAACCGGGTGATAATTTAGTAGCGGCAACTCCTATCATTTGGCTTAATAAGAAAGCTATTTCTTTGAGTGGAAGTGGAACCTATCAATTAGTTGCGTCTGTACAATCTGCTTATGCTTCTTTAACGGGTGCGGTATGGTCTTCTAAGAATACTGCTGTTGCGACAGTTGATCAAACGGGTAAAGTTACGGCTGTAGCTCCGGGTACAACTGAAATCAAATTAATTACAGCTAATGGTAAATATAACACGTACTGTAAAGTAACCGTAACCGGTACAGCCACGAAATCAGCGGCCGCAACCGCAAACATCTCTTATTCCGACAATACCTTGCATGTAAAAGATCTAGCCGGTTATACCGGTTACATCACGAACACCGCAGGTTCTGTAGTATCTACTTATGCGATCACCTCTTCTGATGACGTGAAAACAGTAAACTTGAATAAAGGTGTTTATGGCTTTACAGCGGTAAAAGGTACAGAGAAAGTCTCTGTTAAGTTTGTCGTGAAGTAAATCATCTCTTGATTTCGCTAGAGCGCTCTCTCTTACTCATGAGAGTACTCTAGCGTTACAGATTCCGTGAAAGATGTATGATCTTACGGCGATAAGATTATACATCTTACAACGGTAAGATCATACATCTTATAATGGTAAGATCATATATCTTTTTATCGGACTACAAGCTAGCTTCTTTTGGGTTAATTTGCGTTCCTTGCGACGATCCCGGAGTATATCACCATAATACCATGCCATTGTTTTTTCATTGAAAGCTTCACGTGTAGCTGTACTGTGTTCCCTGTATTATAATGTATGTAGTTGCTGATTTTTTTATTTCTTTACAAGAAAATTTTCTTTTCATATGATCGAATATAAAAGCTACGATTATACAAGAACCATCCCTGTGGATGATTATATCTTACGTTATCGGGATGAGCGGCGTTTCATGGCCTATTGCCGGGAGTGTCGTAGGTATGGAAACAGTTGGAGTTGTCCGCCTTTTAATGATTCGGAGGACTATTTATCCGGGTTTCGGAATCTATTGATTGTTTGTACGCGGATTACTCCTGTCGTATTGGATGTACCGGATGCGGTGGAAGCGGGGCAAGAGTTGATGCACCGGGAAAGGAGCCGATTGGATAAACGTCTTCTTGCGTTGGAGGAGGAATATAATGGGCGGGCGTTTTATGCCGGTAGTTGTATCCTTTGCCCTTGGGAAGAGTGTGCACGTAGATCTGGTAAGGCTTGCCGCTACCCCTCGCGGATTCGTCGTTCCCTTGAAGCCTGTGGGTTCGATCTGGGACGTACTACCTCGGAGTTGTTCGGTATAGAGATGAAGTGGTCCGAGAATCGGAATTTGCCGGAATATTTACTTCTGGTTAGTGGATTCTTATCTGATAGGGAAACCCCGATTTGGTAAGTTAACTTACTTCGTCGATGGAGTTAACTTACTTCGTCGATGGAGTTAACTTACTTTACCGATGAAGTTAACTCCGTGAAATGGAGGAGTGGTACGGCTAGGCTTTATTTATTCGGTAACCTCCCAGCATTTCCATCCTTTATTGGCGCAGATATATACAATGTACGAGCGTACATTATATATAGGGAATTTCAGTTTGGTATCCTTGGCGTAAGCACGTACTTGCGCCACGTCCTCGGGGCGAGGATCGTTTAGCGCCAGCATGTGTTCGGCCTCTTTCGCCTTGAAATACTTGAATTCCACGATGCGATCGTCTTTGTAATAATCCGTGCCGGGTATGCCGGTCATCTCGAAATCGGAGCGGCCCGCCGAGTTGTTCTGTTCGATGGCGAACGTATAGTAACTACTCAAGTAGCGTGAGCAAAGCTCGAAGAAGGAGCAACGGATGAAGTTCTCGTTGATCTTGTCGAATACCTGCGCCGGGAACTGCCCGAGATACTGCTCGAAGTAGTTTTGTACCAACGGTTCGAAACGGCGGTCTTCCGTGAAGCGTTCGTAGGTGGGTACATAACGGGGAGCGCCACCTTCTATATGGTTCATCTCGTTGTAATAGTCCATGTAGATGCTGCGCATCGTGAGGTTGGGTAACACCATACGGTAATTATTCCTCAGCGTGGTCATGCCCAGATAGAAGAGGCTGACCGGATAGAAGTTCTTATCGAAGAATTTCTTCTTGTTGAACTTACTGGATAGGTCGGCGATGTTGTAAGATAACTCATCATTGATAACCAAAGCATCAAGCATTTCTTTTGCGTTTTCCATGGATAGGGTCAGACGACGGATCCAGCTGATATCGGTACGCAGGTTCTCATCGACCAGTTCAGAGGGGATAAAGCCATTCAGCGCCGCGAAGTTCTTAAAGAAATAAGTCAATATCGTAGAGTTGAACAAAGGCTCGGCTCCCGGACGGAAACGATAACCATCATAATTATTTACGATGAGTTGCCAAAGCTCCTCAAAGGAGTCTTGCCCCATACCATATTTGTCGATGACATACCTTAGGTAAGCGTTGGCCTCCTCATAGGTAAATCCCAGCATATTTAGGAAGCGTGGCTGCAAGGTGAGGATCTCCGCTATATTGTACCCGCTCGTCAGGTCGTCCATCGTTACGGGAAGGACACCCGTGCAGAAACAAGTTCGGATACTGCCTTCGCCAATACCTTTCTTTATTACCTTGAAGAAGGTACGCAGGAAGCTGTCCTTCGTGGTTACTTGCTCATAGAGCGGATCCTTATAGGCGGTTAATAATTGATTGGTGAAATTATCATATTCGTCTATCAATATGTAAACCTTCGGGAGGTCATGCTCACGGGCATACCCCAAGGCCTCTTCCAGCATTTGGGAGGCATTGCCTTTGGTGGTAAACTGGAAGTCTTGGAATAAGTCCCGGTTGTGTGTCACCATGATCTCCACGGGAGAGCAATTCAAGCGGTTGAAATTCCGCTCCAACCCCTCCATGTCATCTGCCATGGCCATAGCGGAGAAATCATAGCGTACGATCATGTAGCGGCTATGTTCCTCCGTCGGGTGTTCCCCGATCCAAGTGCCGCCGAACAATTCCTCGAAACGATCGGCCTTGGTGCGATCGTAGTAACAGGCAAGAGTGGATACGAGTAGGCTTTTCCCGAAACGACGGGGACGCAGGAAGACCGGGGCGTTGTAGTTCTCCAATCCGGGGATAAAGCTCGTTTTATCCACATAATAGAACTTACGCTCCCGTAAATCTATAAAATCCGCTACCGCATAAGGAATCGTTATTCGTTCCATGACATTTCTTTTTTCGTATATTACACAATACTACAAATATATAAAAATTCCTTATGCGATGAGATTTCCTGGACTTATGTTTTCCGGAAAGGGTATTGTTTCTGCCGATGGCGAATAACCCAAATGTAAAAACCAATGAAATAGAGAAACGGTACGGCTAGGCTTATGAGGATCCATAGGATTCTGGAGAAGTGCCCGAGGAAAGTGCCGAAGTGGACAAAGTACATGGAGCGGACAAGCTTCTCGGCGGCCGGTTTGTCTTTCCATAGGTTTGTGGCGACGACCTTTCCGGTGATAGGATGGATGTAGATATGGTTGCTTCCCGTTCTTTCGAAGTCCCCTTCCTGATACATCCGTACGGAGAAGACAGACGTGTTGTCTTTCGGGAAGAAGATCATTGTCGGGGTTCCCTCTTTGAACTCTTCTTGGGCGGTCGCTAAAACGGAATCCAATGATACCCAATCACCTGTGTATTTATCTGTTTTTGGTGCCGGTGCGACTGCTTTTCCTGCGGATATGGATTCAAAGAAAGATTGATATTCTTTCTTGAACCCGAAATAAGAGCCGGTAAAAGCGATGACCAGCAAAAAGAGGGATGTACATATACCTATGATGGAATGCGACTTGAAAAGCTTGGCTCTCAAGCCCATCTTTCGGTTCACGGAGAAGATACGACGCTTGGGTAATAATAGAAAGCCGGAGAGAGTTAGGAAAATCAACAGGAATCCCGATAAGGCGACGATGGTCGCTCCTTGCTTTTTCAATAGCAGGTTCACGTGAAAGTCGTATAACCATTGAAAAACCTTATGCCGGTATCTGTCCACTCCCGTAACTTCCCCTGTATAGGGATTGACATAGATCTGGATACGGCCTTTCTCATCCGGGAATGTAGTACGGAAACTGTAGGCGCAATCCTCGCCTCCGTATAAGACCATATTATTGATCTTAGCTTGTGGATATTCGTGCCTTACGTTCTCTAGCAAAGTTTGCGGCGACACGGTTCGGGAGGCTGGCTTGACAAAAGCGATATCCTTGACAGATAGTTTTTCAAGTTCCGGCTTGTACACGATCGCTGTGCCGGAGAGGCATATTAGGGTTATTATTAGCCCTAATATGAGTCCGGTGTATAAATGTAACTTTACTATGATCTTTCTAATGATCGAATTATGCGACATGTCTTGTGCCTTTTTTAGAAGTTGACCGCTAGCATAACCATCAGCGTCCTGGCCGAGCCGGGGAATAAAAGATAGTTCCCTTGGGATCCGGTATAATATTCTTGGTTGAATACGTTTTTCAAGTTCGCCGAGATCTTGTAGAAACTGCGCTTGTAAGCCACGAAACAGTCAACCAGATGATAGGCGTCCAGATCGATCGTATGTGCCATGTTTCCGTAGGATTTACCTTGGAAGTACCAACCACCGCCGAAAGATAAGCCTTTAACCGGGCCTTTACGGATTAGGTAGGAGGTCCATAGGTTGAACTGGCTTGGTGAGATATTGGCCAGTTGCGTACCTACGGGATAGGTCTCGTCGTTCGTTTTCGTTACCTCGGCATGCGTATATGCGTAATTGAAGGCTACGCTCCAACTGGGAGTGATCTCTCCGTTTACCGAAAACTCTATACCTTTGCTGGTCTGCTTGCCGATCAGTATCTTATATTCCTCGTCTTCTGGGTCTATCGTCGGCAAGTTGGTCTTCGACAAGGTATAGAAGGCTAGGCCGGTGCTCAAGCGATCGTTGAAGAATGATTTCTTGACTCCCGCTTCCCATTGTTTAGAGGTAATCGGGTCGAATGCCTCGCCATCCTTCGTTTGCCCGGATTGAGGGACAAAAGACTGACTGTAGGTAGCATATAGGCTCAAGTCGGGCATGGGCAGATAAACAAGACCCACACGAGGCGAGATGGCAAAGTTGTTTTCATCCGTTTTTTTATCCTTAATATAATTATCTTGTTTATCGTTCACCCAGTCCGCACGGGCACCAAGCAATAACTTCCATTGATCGGAAAAGCTTACTTGGTCTTGTAGATAGATTGCGTAGGTACGTTGGGTGATACGTAAGTCTGTACTCTGTTCCATCTCGAAATCAACTGGTTCTTCGGAATATTCCGGATGAACATAACTAATCGGGGTGTACATATTCCCTTTTACTTTCCTTCGGTTGGTAAGCCATCCGTATTCCAAGCCCGCTATTACTTTATGCTGGATGAAGCCCGTCTTGAAGCTGCCGTTCAATTCCTCCAATACATTGGTATAATTGATTTTTGCGTCCCAATGTGCCAAACGGCGGGTAATCGTGCTGTCCTTCTGAGGGGTTTTCATCTGGAAATACAGACGATCCTCATGCGTGAAATATTGGCGGGCGGAACTTCTGAATGACCAGTTCTGGTTGAAACGGTGGGTCAACTGGAAACCAACGCTATTATTGGTAAACTTGCCATAGGCCCACGGTTCGCCAAGGAATGTCTTGAATCCGTTATCTATCACCTCATTGTTGATATGCAAAACGCCCGGATCCTGTGTCCTTTTATCCCGGAAGATATCGGCATCGATATTAAGGGTGGTCTTGCGTCCTAAGTCAATGTCGATGACTGGGGTGATGTCGTATCGTTTGCTGTTTTGCGGTTTCCTGAATTTGTCGGCATCTTCATACATTCCGTTCAAGCGGTAACGGATGGTCTTTTTGGTGTTCAGCGGGCCGGAAATGTCGATAGAGGCTTGCTTATAGTCGTAACTGCCGTATCTGATCGTAGCGCCATACCGGGGCGTATATAAGGTCGGCTTGGTGATAAAGTTGATGATACCTCCGGGCTCTACCGCTCCATAAAGGACAGATGCCGGGCCTTTGAGTATCTCTATACGCTCGATACTGGATAGCGCGTCGTTCGAGAACTTTAGGTATCGTACCCCGTTCCTGAAATAGTTACGGGAGTTCGTCATGGAGAAACCACGGGAAGAGAAGACCTCGTTGATGTTGGAAGCCTCGCCGGAAGGTCCGCCTTTCACGCCGCCCAGGTTCCTTACGGCCTCGGTCATGGTGGTAGCCTGTTGGTCTTCCAATAATTTCCGGGTCGCTATGCCTACGGTTCCGGGTATTTCCATCACGGGGATATCCATACGGGTAGCCGAATTAGCGATGTCGGAGTTATAACTCTGTGGTTTTGCCCCGACGATATCTACCTCGGGTAATCCTAATAGTTTGTAAGATAACTGAATCTCCATCTCGTAATTTCCTTCTCCCGCGGGAATATCCCGGATCGCCGAGACGGTGTTGTAACTGTTGGTGATTAGTACGTGGTCCTTCGTGTCCTTTAGTGATAAGGAGAAATACCCATCCGTATCTGAAATAACCCGTATATCCGTACCCTTAATGTAAATGACAATGTTTGCCATCGCCTTGTTGTCTTCATCTACGACCGTACCGGATATGACTCTGGAACTTCCCTCGGATGGCCTACTTTGAGCGACCGTCCGGGTGCCACACAAAACAATCCCGCTAACAATTAGCAGGAACAAATAAAAGTGTCTCATAATGTATAAAAATTAATTACGCAGTTTACATCTCTAATGTAATCGTTCCACTAGTTCCCCAAATCCCGGGAGAATCTATTTCTTTTTTTATCTGGCAGGTTTCCTGACTAACCCGGAAAGCGACCTTCCCATCTTTAGAAAAGACAGTGGCATGAAGAAGCTTTCCTCTTTACGGGTTTTACAGTAGCGGGCTCTGTTCCGGAATCTAACCGAAATTCCCTTTTATAGACTTGCAGAATGCAACGTCTATCACCAAGACATCACAAAAGTATAGTATTGATAGGGCTTTTTTTAATGAAATATGTTAAATATATTGAACGTGTTAAACAATTTGGCATATCCTTATGCGATAGTTTTTCCCGGACTAATCTTTATGGAAAAGTTTTTTCACCATTCAATGAACTTTCCTCTTTCCCGGCGCTTTTCCAGTTCCTCTTGTAAATGTCGTTGGCGATCTTTGGCGATGTAACGACGGGCGAAGATGTTCGGGACAGCTACACCGAGTGAGATACAAAGAATGATGAGTGCGGAATTGATCCCGTTGAAGAATGCGTTTGTGACCTCACCGACTACTCCATGCAGGTTTATAAATGCCAGTAATGAGCGATACATGAGTACTCCCGGAATCATAGGAATGACAGATGGAATCGTCAATACGTGATTGGGAACATGGCACCAATGAACCGCTTTTACGGCAAGGAGGCTGACTACGAAGCTTCCCATAAACGAGCCGATCACAGGACCATAACCTAATTCGAAGTTCACAAAGTTACGGGTACATACCGCAATGATACCTCCTACGGCTACCACCCATAATAATCGGCGTTGAATATTGAATATCATGGAGAAGCCTATGGCGGAGATAGCTGCCGCTAATGCATATATGTAGTACGGGTCATGTGGAACCATATTTAATTCACTGAACTTATGATCTATCTCGACATCATTCATGACAAGTACCCGCATGGCGAATGCGATACCGAAAGTCATGGCGGCTACCATCATGACCGTATTGGAGGCCCGGGTGATGCCGACAAGCAAATGATTGTCTAGCATATCATCCACGAAGTTAATCAAGGGTACGCCCGGCACGATAAATAAAGCGCAGGCTAATAATGGATGATAAGGAGTGTCGGATAGCCCGGAGAAGGAGGATGCGTATGCCAAGCAGGTGGATACGAAAGCGGCCGCGGCGATACTCATATATACGTTAAGTCCAGCCTCGACACAGCGGGCCCGTACCCTAAACCCGACGAAAGCGCAAATGGAAGCGAATAGGAATGCCATCCAGTCGCATCCGAATAGCTTACAGAATCCTCCGCATGCGAATCCCGCTCCGATAGCTACGATATAAGGGGTATAATTCCGGGGTTGGTGAACGATCTTCTCCAGTTCTTCCTCATATTTATCCAAGGAATAATCTTGCTCGATCGCCCGCCATGAAAGCTTGCTTACCTGTGAGATTGTCGTCATGTTAATGCCATGCTTCTCGCATTTCTGGAATTTGGAGAATGAGTTTCGCTCATCGCTTACGTTTACCATGATCATGGTCCACCGGATATCGATATGCAACTTCTCCTCGGGGATACCCATAAAGGCGGCAACTCGTTTCATGTTTCGCTCGATACGATTCGTGTCAGCGGCACTTTCCATCAATAATTTTCCCGTACGGAGCAAAAGATCCAATTTGCGCCGTAACAACAATACTTCCTTGTCTGTCATCATTTCTTTTAATTCTTATGTTGTACTCTATATCCTAGCCCACGAGGATATGAATCTTAAATGAATGGCAGGTCTTCTGACTAGCTCCCATCCTAATGCCTTCCCGACTACCTTGAGCCAGTGGCGAAAGTAGTATTAGAATGTTAAAGGAGTTTCACAGCAGCGGGACTGTTCCGGATTCTCACCGGATTCCCTTTTAATCCGTATGCCCGAATAGGCATTACGAAACCAATTCGGGCACAAAGGTAAGGAATTTTTTTTATTTCTTAATCATCCTTACGGTCTCTGTCTTTTCTCCAGTGATCACACGGATGAAATAGAGACCTTGGGATAAATGGCTTACGTCAATAAATTCACCCGGATTGATCGCCGTTTTTTGGACCCTAGTACCGTTCGTCGTGTAAATCTCTACGGTGGCGGTTGTGCCGATATTGATTTGTATGGTATTTACCGCTGGATTGGGATAGAGATTAAGTGTTGGCCGTGAGACTTTTTCTACGCTTGTCGGAGGGTTCCCCGTGCTAACAAGAAGGTCTTTCGTGACGATCTTCCCATTGGAGTTGAAGCGGATCGTTATCGTGGACTTATGATCCTCATTGATCGTGGTAGTAGTACTGACAATTAATGAGTCGTTACGAATAATTGCGCTGATAGGAGATGAGGGCGTAACGGAGGAGATTGATTTCACGATGGCGGCATCCATATTGTCTGCGTCACTAACCATATTACCTAGAGCAAGTTTATAGACAGGCTTGTCTTCCGTCAGACTTATAGAAGAAGGGAAGCTGGAGGAAACGACAGGTACTGCGTTATCCGGGAAAACCGGGATAGCGGGGAACCAATAGTTGACGATCATCGAATATTCTTGTACCACTTTGCCTTTGTTATTTATACGAGCTAACATGTGCGTAGGATCTTGGAACTCATGATACAAGAAGGTGTATAGCTCGTCGGTTTTTGGGTTAAGGCGAAATCCGGTTCCGTACAAGCGCCAATCCCAGTCCTGTTTTCGGAGGTCGATTAGCTGGAAAAATTGCTTCTTGTCAATATCATACCCACAGATTTGATACCCCGTGAACCAACTGCCTTCTTTCGGTTGTCCGTTCCAGTAAATCTTATTTTCTTTGGCACTGGCGCAGAAACCGTCGGCGGTCCATGCGTACCAAGAGTTCGGAACGACACCGATGGTCTCGCTTAACGGGATCTTTACCGTGTCCACCTTAAAGGTATAGGGGTTCAAGTTTAGCATATATTCCAAGGCGGAACCATCCCCGGCCGTATTCTGGGTCATGCTGATCCAAAGTGTACCATCCTTGGACTGAACGATAGAGCCGAAGCCTCGTTGAATCTCCTTCTCTTGCCCTTTTACGGTCTCTTTCTCGATCGGGGCGGCGATGGTACGGATAATTTTATCGGTTTTCGGGTCTATTATTAATAGACCATATTGTTGATGGACGGCAAAGACAAGGTCGTTGGCACGTACCATGGTTCCGATCTGGGCATAATACAATTCACCGTATCCATCGGCGTTCGGATTTCCGGAACCTTCTATTTGTTTGCCGATCGTCATCTTATCGCTATCGTAGATCCAGATACCGTTGCTGGTTCCTATATAGCCTTTGTGCTCGTCTACCGGAAGATAAGAGCGGCCATCGGCTATGGATTTACCCTCGGCGTTTTGGGCGATATATTTGAACTCCTTGATCACCTTCATGGTCTTGGCATCGCATACGGCAAATCGGCTTCCGGTGATTTTTGCCCCGGGATCGCGCTCTTGCTTAGAGACAAGGTAGAATTTATCGCCATAGATGGTACCGAATTGCGTGGTACATCCCAGCTCATGACCCGGATTCTCGGTCTGGAAGACACGATAGTGCCATTCCCCATCATGGGTGAGGAAATTGACGGTGCTGTTCTGATGGCCGTACCAGTCCTCGTTTACGATAAATGTACCCTGACTGTAATCCATATCCGTAGAACGCAGGATGGAAGATTGTGACGGTACATCCCTCATTTGGGCCGGATCTATGCCGGCGACCATCCATGAGGTGTTGCCTTGGGCCATTAGGCCACTCGTGGCGAACGTACAGAGAAATAAGGTAATCGTCTTTTTCATAAGCCTTTTATTTTTAGGATTGCTTGATCATATTGTAATTTCATTTGCTCGCTTACCGGATCTGGAACGATGATGGAGGGGGGGACGATGTGTAAATCCTGCGCACGGATGATCTCTGTCGAGGTTTCCCCGATCCAACCGCAATATTGGTTTACCGCCGTGTACACCTTGATAAAATCAATACCGGGTAATTCTACTTTATTACCTTCCGCATCTACGGCCCATTCGATATCGAAGCTATTTAGATCTTGATAATCGTTCGGGTGGTTATCTACATATCCCCATGGATAGGAGTAGAGCACGTAGTATTTGCCTGTACCGCTTTCGTCCGTGGCGTTATCCCTCAATCTGGTTCCGGTAAAAGTCAAGGTGCTCTCCTCGATCCACTCCGGATAATAGCTCTGCGTGTGGTACACGTTTTTTGGCAAATAGCCGGTATTGCCTTGGTTATCCTTCCACGACAGATAGGTGGCATCACTCCATTGCTGGCTCATGTCCGGCTCGGGAATCTTGTCGGGATCCGGGCGATCATAGGTAATACGATAATTCTTGACGGTTTCCGGTTTATAGTACTCGCTACCGGCCAGCTCGTACCATTCGTCGTCCGGTAAGCCGTTCTGGTTCGTGTCGAAAGAGACCATGACAATGCCGGGCTCGCAACTGCCTCCCTTTTTCTCTTGATACTCCGGTAGGTCGGAATAGAAAGAGTTCCCGAGGATCATAAAGTCCTTTTTCCCTTTGACGTTGATGACCGTATGATCGAAACCAAAGATAACATATCCTCCGTATCCTCCGAGGGAGATCATCACGTCGTTCGTACCGGAGATATTCTCCTCTACCTTTTTCAGTATGGTTTCTTTCGTATCGCCTTCCTCGTATTCGGGCATCGTATTGACAAACTGACCCGGTGCGGGACAAAAGTCGTACACTTTGGATAAATAAGGGCTATATTCTATTTCCTCCTGCATCACCTCGAAACGAAAATCGTGCTTATAGGGGGTCTCCTTATCGATGATCTCGAAGGTCATCTGATAGGTGCCCGTATCTTTTGCGAGGAAGATATAAGAACGTTCGGTAGATACGAGAGAGTCCGTCCCGTTCCGGTGAAGTGTCCACCGATACTCGTCGCCGGTAAAGGCCGGGCTGAGTAGATAAGTTTTCATGCGGGGCAGATAATAGACATCATCGATACCCAAGCTAACCATCTGTATCTTGTCTTGGGTACAGGATAGAAATGCTAGGAAACCTGAAATGAATAGATATAAAACTTGTCTCATAACGCTGTTCTATTTATAAAGGAAAACCATATGGGCGGGGATATCCCCGGTACGTACGCCCCATTTCCGTATCCCGTTCTTATCGTAGCAATAGAGGGTTCCGCTGGATACGTAATTCTTGGCGTCGGTGACGAAGATGTCTTTCGTATAGGGATGGACCATGATCCCGTATGGGATACGAATGTCTTTCTCGCTACCGTCGGTGATAAAGTTCGTGCTGATCACCTCTTTGGTACGGACATCTATGATTCCGTACGAGATGCTGTTACTCTGCGTATTCACGTTCCATTCCGTACTGTAATAGAAGAGGGAATCTCCGCTGATGCAAAGGTTGGAGCAAGGGATATTCAGGGTATCGGTAACCACCATCTCATTATATCCTTTTCGCTTTTCCAGTACATACAGGTTGGAATGTACCGTATCGTAATCTCCCCGAGAAGTTACCCATAATTTACCGTATTTATCCGCACGGATACGGTGCAGATTGATCCCTACCGGAATCTTTTGGACTTGCTTGAAACGGTTTAGTTCGATGACGGAAACCGTATTGTCGTACTCCGGGGCACGATAGCCTCCGGAATTCACTACGTAGATATATTCACCCAAAATCTCTAATTCATCCGGCTGGTAGCCGACAATGACTTTAGCGTCTATTTTCAGGCTGGTCGTGTCTACCCGATATACGGCTCCTTGTGGAGCATTCGGGTCGATTTGCACGGGGCCGACATAAGAGGTTACATAGGCGTTTCCCCGGTAAAAACGGATGTACCGGCAGTTAGGAATGTCTATTTGCGTGATCCGCTCACAAGTCCGGGCGTCCAATACTTCTACTTTATGGGAACAATTGACTACAACATATAGCTTACTTCCGTAAATCTGGATATCATTGCCTACATCGCCCAACTCCTTGACCACGTTTGGGTTCCGTTCCGAGTAGAGGTTACGGATATAATAACCGTTCACGTAATCCAGATAATCCAGCGTACATTTATTGCTTCCCATATTCCCCTCGTTCACTAAATACATCCCTTGAGGA
Organism: Parabacteroides sp. B2-S-102; assembly: GCF_023656665.1. Lineage (NCBI taxonomy): Bacteria > Pseudomonadati > Bacteroidota > Bacteroidia > Bacteroidales > Tannerellaceae > Parabacteroides > Parabacteroides sp. B2-S-102. The sequence goes on from NZ_JAMOKM010000013.1 coordinate 18,749, forward strand.
TTCGCCTCGGGGTGGATACCATCGGAGACCAGCTCGTATTCCGATGGAACTACGATCTCGATCTTACGGCAGGATGAAAAAGCGCAACCGATCAGGATACCTATTATATATAATGTATGTCTTTTCATATCTCGATCGTTAAAGACACTTTGTAATTTCGTTTCGGCATCGGATAATTCAGGATCACGTCGTAGTCTTGGCTTAACAGGTTGTTTACCTCTACGGCAGCCTTGATAAGTCCGAATTTGAATTTCAAATCTTTCGACAAGGAGATGTCGCTGGTGTACCACGGTTGCGTATAATTGTATTTGATATTTTCCTGCTGGTTATACCGCTCTCCCACATATATGAAACTATAGTTGAGGTTCCATCCCTTGAAAGAGGCTTGTGCGATGGCGGAGCCGCTATGCCAAGGGATATAAGGGATTTGATCTCCGTAATAGGTATCCGAGGGATCCGTGAAGTCTTGGGCCTTTTGATAGGTGTATTGTACGCGTAGCGTGACGAACAAATCTTTTACCGGATTGACGGTCGTTTCCGTACTGACATCTATACCTTTGATTTCTACCTTACCCAAATTCAGCATCGTCCAACGGAACTGCTGGCCTTTGGGGTAAGCGATGATCTTGTCTTTCACCTTGTTGTAATAACCATCCGCCTGTATCTTGAAGCGATAGAAAAGATAGTTCTCCCATGTTTTCGTGTAAGCGAAGCCGGCATCATATTGGGTTACGTATTCCGGGTTTAATTTGGAGTTTCCCATATCGGCGTAATACAAATCGTTGAAGGTAGGCATACGGAAGATCCGTTTATAGAAAGCGCGTACATTAAAGTCTTGTTTCTCGAACGGCTTGTAGGAGGCGAATACGGCGGGTGTAAGGATTTGCCGGGCTTTCGGTGCGGGGCCTTCTTCTACACGGTCGTTGATAAAAGTCGCCAGTCCGCTGGCCTGTAATTTTACTTTTCCTAACCGGAGCGCCGTAGCGACCGAAAGGAGGTTGGTGAAGCGTTCCGGGTAAACGAATCCATACATATCGGCGTTCATCTTGTTCCATTGCAAGTCGTAAGAAGCAGAGACATCCCAGTTCGAGAGGATGGAGTAGACATTAGCGGAAGATAGGTAAATCTCCCGTTGCTTATACAGGTTATCTACATGAATCAGCTTGTCGTCGTTGTTCACATAATGCGTACGGTAGAAAGCGTATTTCGCATTGACCTGTGTCTTGAATTTACTATTGATTTCTTTGATATAGGAGCCTTGCATGAAAGAGTTCGTATCCCATACTCGTTCGCCGCGTCGCCATACGTTGTTTACGATAGCCCCCGGGATACCTCGTTCGGAATTGTAGTTGTAGAACTTAAGATTCCAAGTACCGTCGCTCATCTTGCCATACAATCCGGCCTCTAGGCGGGTGGCGTTGATATCCCCGTTTTCCCGGACGGCGGTCGTATCGTAAGCGATCTCTCCGGCAGGGTTGATACGGCGGTAACGAAATTTGTATTTACCGCTTCCGCTTAACCATTCGGCGCTGAAAGAGGCGGCTATGTTTTCTGATATCTTATATTCAAACAGCGCCGAGGGGTTGATAACGTCGAAAGAACCGACTTTCATCGTGGCACGGATATTCGTTGTTTTTCCATCTTCGAAACGAGGACGACGAGAACGCAGATAAAGCGTACCGGCCGCACCGAAATCTTTTGCGGATTGGAAAATATCGCTCTTCTGGCCATTGTATAAAGAAATCTCCTCGATATTGTCTAAGGAATACATTCCAAGGTCTACTTGTCCGTTTTGCGCGTTGCTTAATTCGATGCCGTCGTAGAAAACACCCATGTGGTTCGTTCCCATACTTCGGATATTTACTGTCTTGATACCTCCTACGCCCCCATAGTCTTTCAATTGGACACCCGAGAAGTAGCGTAAAGCATCCGCTACCGTGTGACTGTTCAAATTTTGTAATTCTTTCCCCGATAGTTTTTGGGAAGGAATTACCTCTTTAAAGCTGAAACTCCGGGCCGTGACCGTAACTTCGTCCAAGTGTTGGATAGAGTCGAGTTTGCTTTGTCCATGGGACATACCTATCGCCAGCATCGATAATACGCAAGCGAGGTATCCCTTTCTAGCAAAGGATAACACCATTATTTAAAACCTGTTTAGAAAATGATTCGTACCAAGCCGCTCTGTCCTCGCGAACGACTTCTCCCTAACTGGCAGGTCTTCTGACTGACTCCCATCCCGAAAGCCTTCCCGATATATATCCTTATATACCAGTGGCGAAAGTGTTTCCGGAATGTTTGAAATAGAGCTTCACAGCAACGGGACTGTTCAGGAATTACACCTGATTCCCATTTAATCCGTAACCCCGGTTGGGTGAAACGGAACCAATTCGGGACAAAGGTATGAAATCTTGTTAATATCCGGGTTATAATTGGAGAATTTCCTTAAATGAAAGGGTTGTACTTGTATGTTACGATTTCCTTTTTATTTAAAGAAGCTTGTACGTCAATTAACCGTTGGTTGCTGCTTCCCCGGAATAAAAGGCTCTCATCCCGAAGGGTTTGTTTGTAGCGGCCATCTACCAATACGTCGATATAGGATAATAAGGCGGCTTGTGCCGGGTTCTTTATCAGGTCCTCGAATTTATATCCCGTGTAGCACCAGATCGTCTTTTGGCTTTTTTCCTTGATCGCCTTGGCTACCTCGGTGAAGCCTTCCGGCTGGAACATGGGATCTCCACCACTGAAGGTGACGTTGGCGAACTCGTCAGCCAGCACTTTCTCCACGATCTCTTCCGTTCTTACTTTCTTCCCTTTATGGATGTCCCATGATTCGGGGTTGTGGCAACCCGGGCATTTGTTCGGGCAACCCGCCGCATAGATGGCGGTCCGGAATCCCGGACCGTCTACGGTGGTATCTTCGATGATATCTATGATAGACAACATGGTAATTGAAAATTGACAATTGACAATTGAAAATTAGTTGTGGGTGATGCGGTCGTTCAGCTCGGATAGCTTGGCGTTGTTCCAACGGTCGGTGGTTCCTACCAAGTAACCGGTGATACGTTGAAGTTTGTCCAAGTGTTTGCTGCCGCATTTCGGGCAGGCTTCCAGATTCGGGGTGGAGTTCTCGTAGCCGCAATCCAGGCAACGGTTACGATTATGGTTTACGGAACCGTATCCGATATTGTATTTATCCATCATATCCACGACACGCATGATCGCTTCGGGGTTATGGGTAGCGTCGCCATCCATCTCTACGTAAAAGATATGGCCACCACGAGTCAAATCATGATAAGGAGCTTCCACTTCGGCTTTATGACGGGCACTGCACTTATAATATACCGGGACGTGATTAGAGTTCGTATAATAATCCCGATCCGTGATACCGGGGAGCGATCCGAACTTCTTACGATCTTTTCCCGTGAACTTGCCGGACAAGCCTTCAGCCGGAGTTGCCAGTACGCTATAATTGTGTTGGTATTGCTCCGAGAATTGGTTGGCGCGATCCCGGATATACGTAACGATCCTTATGCCTAAGGCTTGCGAATCCTCATCTTCGCCATGATGCTTCCCGGTAAGGGCTACCAAGCATTCGGCCAGTCCGATAAAGCCGATACCCAAGGTGCCTTGGTTGATAACGGAGGCTATCGAATCGTTGGGTTTCAACTTCTCCGAGCCTAACCACAAGGAAGACATCAACAACGGGAATTGCTTCGCGTAAGCGGTTTTCTGGAACTCCATACGCTCATGCAACTGACGAGCCGTAAGTTCCAGCATATGATCCAGTTTAGCGAAAAATAGGGCGATACGCTCTTCCTTATTCTCCACTTGCATGCACTCGATAGCCAATCGCACGATATTGATCGTCGAGAAAGAGAGATTACCTCGTCCGATAGAAGTCTTCGGTCCGAAACGATTCTCGAATACACGAGTACGGCATCCCATGGTCGCTACCTCGTGGATATAGCGCTGAGGATCGTCCGCTTTCCAATCCTCGCTTTGGTTGAAGGTCGCGTCGAGATTCAAGAAGTTCGGGAAGAAACGACGGGCGGTGACCTTGCAGGCCAATTGGTAAAGATCGTAGTTGCGGTCTTCCGGCAGATAGCTTACGCCTCGTTTCTTTTTCCATATCTGGATCGGGAAGATAGCGGTCTCGCCGTTACCTACGCCTCTGTAAGTACTTTTTAATAACTCCCGGATGATGCAACGACCTTCCGCCGAGGTGTCGGTCCCATAATTGATGGAGCTGAATACCACTTGGTTGCCTCCACGGGAATGGATCGTGTTCATATTATGGATAAAAGCCTCCATCGATTGGTGTACACGGCTTACCGTGCGGTTGATGGCATGTTGTATAACCCGTCTATCACCGCTTAATCCATCCAAGGTCTGTGTCAGGTAATCGTCGATAGGCTTATTATATAAGTGGGAGAAATCCTGCCCGTATAAATCCTCTAAGGTCTTTACTTCCTCGATAAAGCTATTACGTACGTAAGGTGCTAGGTAGAAATCGAACGCCGGTATCGCCTGTCCGCCATGCATCTCGTTTTGGGCGGTCTCCAGAGAGATACAGCCAAGGATACTAGCGGTTTCGATTCGTTTAGCCGGACGTGATTCGCCATGACCGGCGGAGAACCCGTATTTCAAGATGCGATCCAACGGGTGTTGTACGCAGGTCAAGCTTTTAGTCGGATAATAATCTTTATCATGAATATGGAGGTAGTTGTTAGATACGGCTTCCTTGACCTCTTCGCTCAATAAATAGTCATCGACAAACGGCTTGGTGGTCTCGCTGGAGAATTTCATCATCATGCCGGCGGGTGTATCGGCGTTCATATTCGCGTTCTCACGGGTGATGTCGTTGGATTTGATATTGATAATCTCCAAGAACATATCCCGTGTTTTCGCCTTGCGGGCTACGCTTCGCTGATTTCGGTAAGCGATATATTTCTGCGCTACGTCCTTCCGGCTACTGGCCATCAATTCCAGTTCCACGGCATCTTGAATCGCCTCTACGGTCATTTGAGGTTCTCCCTTGAATGAGATATGATCTGTGATTTGGCGAATCAGTTGCATATCTTCTCCCTTGTCTGTATGCAACATGGCTTTACGGATAGCGGTTACTATCTTCTCCTCGTTGAAGCCAACGATACGCCCGTCCCGTTTAACAACTGTCTGTATCATGATGTCGATTAATTTGTGATTGATTATGCGTGCAAAGGTATCTTATTACACTATATGATTTTCTTTTTGGAAAACTTTTTGCTGATTAAATTATGTTAAGGTGTTAATTTGTAGTGCGTTGTGAAAAGTTTTGGAAAACTTTGTGTCTTGTATGATTGCTTTTGTTTTCCTTTTTGGCGATGTGATGTGTTATAAGCTTCTCTTTGTAAAGCTTTTAAAGAACATAAGCCGGGATATATTTTTGTTTATATAAAATAATTCATACTTTTGCCCCCGTTTTGGTGATGACGTAAAACCATCCGGTTTCGTCATAAAGAGGGAATCCGGTGTGAATCCGGAGCAGTGCCCGCTACTGTAAGCTTTTGTAAAGTAGAAAACATTTCTCATACCACTGTCTGTAAAAGACGGGAAGGTCGTTTTCTACGAGGTAAGTCAGGAAACCTGCCAAGCGTTTTTATTGCTGTTTTTCTCGGGGTCAGGAAAGCGGAAATATACATAATAACAAATCGTTTATGAAAAGAAAGTGTTTGTGCGCGGCTTTAGCTGTAAGTTGTGCGATAAACGTATCATTTGCGCAGGTACGTTTACAGGGTAAGGTCGTGGATGAAAGTAATGAACCAATTCCGGGCGCGAATATCCGCGTGTCGGAATCCTTGAATGGTACAACCACGGATGCCAGCGGAAAATTTGAGCTGAACCTTCCCGATGGTAGACATCGTATTCGTGTGACTTACCTTGGCTATGAGCAAGGCGTGTATCAAACGGATCACTCGGAAAAAGATGTCGTTATTAAGCTGAAAGAAAAGTATGTGAATATCGATCAAGTGGTGGTAACCGGTACCGGTTCGCATCGCCGCATGAGTAATTCCCCTATTCCCGTGAAAGTGCTTACGGGAAAAGACTTGAAAGAGGCGAGCGTAACCAATTTCCAAGATGCGATGACCAAGCTGAATCCGAGTATCGTATTTATGGAAAACGGACAGGGGGCTACGATGAATATGAACGGATTGACAGAGAAATACGTGGTTATCTTGGAAAACGGTAAGCGTTTGGCCGGCGATGATACCTATTCCCGTATCGATATGTCTAACGTAAAGCGGGTAGAGATCTTGAACGGGGCCGCTTCCGCTTTGTATGGTAGCGACGCGATCGCCGGCGTTATCAATATCATCACGGATGATTCCCGCAATAAGGTGAACGTGACGAGCAATAGCCGTTATGGTAGCAAGAACCAATTCTTGCAGTCGGTCAACGCGGACGTGAATGTAGGGAAGTTCGGTTCATATACTTCTTATCAATATCAACGGGCCGATGGTTGGCAATTAAATCCCTATACGGAGAGTAAAGGCGAGTTGGTTCCTACCAATAAGCAAGCTTCCGAGGGATTTCACCGGAACGTGATCAACCAACGTTTCACGTACGACGCTACGGATCGTTTGTCTTTTTATGTGCGTGGTACTTTCTTCGGACGTTCCAGCGATCGTCCGATGCCGATGGATAAAGTGAATACGACCAACTATGATATGAGAAAAGAGACGTTCACTTATGGGGCGGGCGCTCAATACATGATTAATAAGAACTCTTATTTGAACGCTGATTATCTGTCGGACAATCATAGTACGTATAAGGATTTCTTTGATGGAAAGAAAAGCGGAGAGAGTGATATGACGAAACGGATTCATTACCATAACTTGAATGTCAAGGGAATCTTTCGTTTGGGCAAGTATAATAAGCTTTCGGCTGGTGCGGAGTTCATTAAAGAATTACTGAGCAGTGAGACGGATAACATAGCGGGTAAAAGTATGTACACGACCGCATTTTATGCGCAAGACGAGATCAATATCAATGAGCATTTCCAAGCGTACGCGGGTTTGCGCTATATTTACCATGAGAATTTTAAGAGTTATGCGACTCCTAACGTGGCTTTGCTGTATAAGGTAGGCGGTTTTAATTTCCGCGGATCGTATGCGGCTGGTTTCCGTACACCTGAATTGAAAGAGCAGTATACGGAATCGGAGAAGAAAGCGTCCGGAGCGACTCGCCTTACGATCGGTAATCCGGATCTGGACCCGGAGAAGAGCGACAATTTCACGTTGAGCGCAGAATATACGATGCGGTATTTCTCTTTGTCCGTATCCGCTTTTATGAATAACGTACGTAGCATGATTAACTATAAGATGTTGGATACGGCGGAACGGGATGCTTATAACACCGCCCATGGTACGGACTATGATGAGATACAGATGCGTGCGAATATCGATAAAGCGAAGATCAAAGGTATTAACGTGACCTTCAATAGTTATCTGGGAGCGGGCTTTACCTTGAATGGTGGCTATAGTTTCATGGATGGAAAGAACGTATACGAGGATGAACCTTTGGATAAGACCGTTAAGCATAGTGGTACGGTAGCGGCTATGTGGTCTCATACTTGGAATAAGTATAAGCTGAACGTGAATTTTAACGGACGTATCCAAGGGGAACGTTATTCTACTTCTTATGGATACGCACCGAAATATTCCTTGTGGAATCTCAATACGAGCCATACGTTTAGAGCCGGCGATTTCTTGTTGGAACCGGGAGTAGGTATCGAGAACCTTTTTGATTATGTAGACGATCGCCCCTTTAATTACAATTACGCTACATTGACCCCGGGCCGTACCTATTACGTCAGCCTTCTGGTCCGTTTCAAGCAGTAAACTGTCACATGTCAACTATTAACTAATATAATAATGTATAGGGGATTTTTACGATCCATGTTTGTTTGTTCACTCCTGCTTGGGCTCGCCTGTTCATTATGGGCGAAACCCGGGCGGGAGTTTTACGCTTCCGATATCCGGGAGAGCATGGAAAAGGGAGATAAGTTAGCGATCTTGATGGTACATTTCGGGAGTGCTTACCCGGAAGCTCGTACCCAAGTACTCGATGTGATGAACAAGCGTGTCAAGGAGGCTTTCCCAGACGTGGAAGTCCGGCAGGCTTATAGCGCCCGTAGCGTAGTGAGTCGGTTGAGGGCGCAAGGTGTTTGGGTTCAGTTGCCGGCGGACGCCTTGGTAGAGTTGCGTGATCAAGGGTTTACCCATGTGATAATCCAACCGACTATCATTATAGAGGGTGTGGAGATGGAAGCGATCCGCAAAGAGGCGGAACAGCGAAAAGGTTTGTTTAAGGATTTGCGTGTAGGTAATCCCTTGTTATATGATGATACCGATTATGAGGCGGTGATGAAAGCGGTTTCCTCACCTTCTGGAGTGACTAAAAATGGGGCTAAGTTATTGGTGGCGCACGGAACTTATCATGCCAGTAACTCGGCTTACGCGAAATTGGGGTATATGTTCCAGACCAAAGGAATGAAAGATTATTATACCGGAACCCGTGAGGGTTTCCCTACGATCGAGGATATAGGTGAGCAAATGCGCCAAGCCGGTCATAAGCGTGTGCAGTTGATTCCTTTTATGTTCGTACTGATTCGAGGTACGGAAAATACGGTTACGGATTTCTGGCAGAAAGGGCTACGTCAACAGGGTTTCGATGTGGATATTTATTTAAAGCCTCTAGGTGAGAATCCGGCGATCCGGTCTTTATTTATCGATCACATCCGTTTCGCCATGAAATATAAACGGGCGACGATTTTTGATCGAAAGAAATTATATACACACTGAACAATTGAGAATTGAAAATTAGTGAGTACTTACTGAACCAATTTTCAATTCTCAATTCTCAATTCTCAATTCTCAATTATTTACTGGTAGTCTTCTCCGGTTTCCCAAGCCTCCGCATCATTATATAATGCTTTTAGATGGTTCACCCAGATCTGACGAACAGCGTCGTAATCGCCTAAGCCTATGATCTTACAGTTCTCTAAACTTCCGTTATGGCTTTCTTTCGTGTCAAGCTTGAAGCCCATCTTCAAAAGTTTTAGTCTCCAGCAAGCGTCGGCGTTAGGAGCGGCAGCGCTGAAATCATCACCCTCCTCGATACCCCAAAGGTCATTATGCGCATGGTCTCCGGCAATAGACATGAACGGAGCTAAGGAGATCGTGATCTCTTCCGGTTTTAAGTTATGATCCTCGCAGTATTTGGTAAGTTTGGAATAGACACATTCCTCATTAGGTTCGCCTTCTTCCGGCCAGAACAACATATCTCCGTAATCAACGGTACCTACGAATACATTCTTGTTAGCGGCCAAGGCTTGCATAGCCTCTTCTGTTTCCGTGTATTTCGTATTTGCGTTATAGTTTTTATCCGGGTTACCATGTCCCATTAATAAAAGGATGTTCTTGTTATCAGCCAATTTATCACTGTAGTGGCTGTATAGGACTTTCGCTACGGCTTCCACATCATCCTCGTCGTATACCAAACAAGGGCTTTTTACGACTTGAACACTCGGGAAAGACTCGATCATGAATTTCTTCTTCACGTCCGTATTCATCAAGCTTAGGTATTCCTCACCCGGGATGATGTGTAAGGACTGTACCGCAACCTTTTTGTAACCGGCATTTCCTAGGGCTTGTAACCAAAGGTCCGGTTGGTAACGTGCGATACCGGTCTCTGCCTCTACACGATTCACGCAAGTACGGGAGGTAAATGACAAATAGATGTCCGCATCGGGAAATGCGTTCTGGAAATCGGCCAATGTTGCGTCGTAAGTCTTGATAGACTCTTTGAATGTGCTACCGAATGTACACAACAAGATCGCCGTGTCATGTTTCTTACTTGTCTTTACGACTTCTTCCGCCGGGTTTGCGGTATTGTTGTCGTCTCCATCATCACAGGAGGTAAAAACTGCGCTTGAGGCAAATAGACTCGCCGCAAGCAAAAGGTACTTAAATTTGTTCATCGCATTTAACTTTTAAGATTGTTTATAGTTTATGTTTATTCTGAAATTTCACGATAAAGGAGGCGTACCAAGTCCGTCCGGGAGACGTAGTTCCACGATGGCGTCCGAACGGGGTACGATCCACATAATCGAAGATATTATCGATACCGACATTGATATCTAGGTTCCATTTTTTCTTTTTCAATACGCTATGACGGGTATTCAATCGCCATAGCTGATAACTTTTTCCATCACCGTCTGTGATATAAAAGCGGGTGGATTGGTACCGGCCGAACAAGGTGACATCCAATTTATACTTTTTCCACGCATGGTTCCATGCTAGTTTCCAATTGGCATTATGGAATGAGGTTCCGTTGATCGGGGTGTAGAGCATATAATTCGGGTCGGCCGGATCATCCGTATATTGCGCTTTGGCATCCGTATAGCTATAGCCTCCACCAATAGCCAAGGAAGATAAGATTTGATAGGTGAGCGATATATCTCCCCCGAAAGAGCGGGCTTTGGATAAGTTCTTGTGTTGCATGCTGGCCTCGATCTCATCCAATCGGTCTTCGGCGCTTGTCGGGATCTCGGTCAGGGCGATCATGTTCTTGATACGGTTGTAGAATCCTGTTACCGTGATCTGCAGGTTCGACGCGTGATATTCTACGCTCGCCGAATAATAATTGGACTTTTGCGGTTTTAAATCCTTATTACCATAATAATGTTTCCACGGGCCGCCGCCGATCTGCGTGATATAATCATCGTGCAACTCCTTTAAGGTAGGAGCCTTAAATCCATTTGAGTATGTGGCTCGGATATTGAAGTCGCCTAGTTTGTACATGGCGGAGACTTTAGGGGTAAACGTAGCCCCGAACTCTTGGTGCACGACGAAGCGCCCACCTACCGTCACATTCAACCGATCCGTCGGATTCCATTCGTCTTGTACATAAGCGGAAGCCGTAAATACGGAGGCTTTCCCGTTCTCGATACGCCGGGGAGATTTCAAATGATCGTATTGATATTCGAGTCCGGCGCTTAGGATATTGTTTTCCCCGAGGTGGAATACGCTTTTGGCTTGTCCTAGGAAACGTTGTTGAGAGGTTTCCAGAATATGTTCTCCGGGATAACGAGTGATACGTAAATCCGTCTCCGGATCGAAGAAGTTCGTGACATCTTTATGATGGTAATTATAGAAATAGCTATAGTTACCATAAGTTAGGTCTACCGAAAGAAAATTCAGTCCTCCCAATGTGTATTTAGCTCCTCCGGCCACATCGAAGTTCCGGTAGAATTGATCATAGGTATAATACTTGAATGCGCCGTGCGGACGATAATTCCATTTCTGGTAAAAAGAGCCATCGGCCGAGAGGCTCAGCCGGTCGTTCACTTTGTAGGTTAAGTTCTCCCTTAGCGTAAAGTTCGTGGATCGGTTTACGGTTCGTGTCACGGTTCCATCCATTACCTCGTGATGGTCCCATTCTTGGGTCGTATTTCGCCAGCCGTCCGTATGGGTCGTACTAAGTGAGGTGGTGGAATTCACTCTCTTATGCCCAAAGCCGATTTGTATGCTTTCCAATATATCTCCATATGATCCGACACGAGTCGTATTCGATAGGCTCACTTTATCCCGGTTCTTTTTCGTGATAATATTGATAACACCGGCGATAGCGTCCGAGCCATACAGGGAAGAGGCGGCACCTTTTACGATCTCGATACGTTCGATATTGGCGGGGTTGATAATACTCAAGTCGTTTTGTCCGCCGGTATCTCCGTTGATCCGTTTGCCATTGATAAGGATCAAGATGTAATCGTTGCCTAATCCGTTCATCTGGATGCCACTACCCATGTCGCTCGGATTGAAGGTGATGGAAGCGTTCAGTCCTTCCAGAATATCTTGCATACTGCGTCCTTGGTAACTGTCAAGGGCTTTGCCGGTGATTACCTCTGTTTGCACAGGGGCGTCTTTCAGATAGTGTTCGGTACCCGTACCGGTGACCACGACCTCGTTCAATAGCACGGAAAGTTCCTTCGGATCTTTCAATATGCTTTGGGCGCATACGGATTGTACGCATGCCACCAGAATAGCGAATGCTAAAAGCCTCATATAGTGTTTTATTTGTACACAAAATAAAACAACAAGCCTCTATCTGGTTATGTCTCAAAAAATAAATTGAATCGTTTTTTGTATGACACATACTTCTATCCTGGAAGCTTGATGTTATTGTAAGACTTTAGCAGGTATTCTGGCTCTCCTCTGGTTAGAAACCTTCCCATTCCAATTCAAGAACAGTGGCTTTTGAACTTCTAACCAACTTAATGAGGATTACAGCTGCAGGAACAGCTCCGGATTCACACCGGATTCCCTCTCACCAAACTATGTGATAGCTTGATTACTAAAATCGGAGGCAAAGATATGAATGTTTTCTAATATTTAGAAAATATATATGAAAAAGTTTTTCTATAAACAGCCGATTGCGTTTTTGTAAGGTATGATATGTCTGTCCACTTCTATTTAGGAGAAAGAATATTTACATCATAAAGAAGGTAAATGTAATTGGCTGACAATTCGTAAGTAATACTGTTTGTCGAATCTTACTTCAAGCCTCTCGATTGATAGATCCTTTCCTTGGCCTCATTTATTTTCTGAAACTTCTCGTTGGCGGCCTTGCGGATGTCTTCTCCCAAACTGGCTACTTTGTCCGGATGATGCTTGACGGCCATCCGGCGATAGGCGGCACGGACTTCCTCGTCCGTGGCGGTCGGTTCTATCTCTAGCACCTTGTAGGCATCGTCCAAGGAACTTCCTTTTAGGTTCAACATGGATTCAACTTCTCTATCAGACATTCCCATCGCCATCGCTACCTCTTTCAAGGCATTGATCTCGGCCGCGCACACATTCCCGTCACTCTTAGCGATCTCGGCGAGGAACGCGAGCAATTGCAGCCGCTCCTCATAACTTAGGTTGTATGCGATCTGGGTTCCGCATTCCCAGATGGTATTCTTGAATCCCATGTTGTTCTCCTGATCCATGCGTTTAGCTTGGTCGAAAAGCTTTAGCAATATCTCCTCACCTTGGCTTACGGCGATCTCGCCGAAGTTTCTCCGAAGGAATTGACGGACGTATTCCATCTCGCTATGCATGATCTTCCCGTCGGCACGGATGATATAGGATGCCATAACCAACATGGAGAAAAGGAAACTGTTACGTTCCCCGGCGTATGGGTCTCTTCGTGTATATTCATCATCGTAATTGGTGCCGCCACCGAAAGACTGCCCCGTCATATTTGCCCCTTCCTCGAAGAAAGAGCCTAATATAATGCCGGCTAGAGCGCCTAGCGGTCCGAACGCCATAAATCCCAAGACGCCACCTATCCATTTCCCGATACCCATATTCCTGTTTATCTTATTTGTTGATTACCGATATGCAATATTCGTAAAAAAACGGGAGATATGCAAATGTGAAAGGCGGGTGCGTGAAGCATACCCGCCTTGCGGTTATTTGGAGAGTTGGATCTTGAATGTTTTCTCATTTATCCGGATGACATACGTACCGAAGGGCAATCCCTTGTAGCCCTGTAAGCCTATTTGCTTTTGGTAGCGTACAATCTTTCCATTGAGCGCGATCACCATCACTGGCTGTAGCTATTATTGTTCAATTTTGATCCCGAAAATTCGCTCTATTTCAAAAATATACTTTTTGGTTGTTGTAAACAATACGGCTTCCATTCCAATCGCCTTTGCACCCAACACATTCACCATTCTGTCATCCGTAAACAAACATTCCGACGGTTTAAGGCCATATTTGTCACAAAGGCGAAGATAAATTTCCTTTTCAGGCTTGATGAAGTGTTCCTCACACGATATTACCACACCGTCAAGCAACTGGAATATGTCGAATTTCTCCATGACCCGGTAAATTGTGTCGCTCCAGTTCGTCAACCCATATAGTTTGAATCCGGATTGCTTTAATTTTTTTAGAAGTACACGCATACCTTCAATCTCTCCTGTTATCTCTTCAAGATAATTATCCTTGAAAAACGTGAAGGCATCGCTATATTCAGGATACCTTTTTATCGCTCCGTCAATCATTTTCTCAAACGGGATTATTCCACGGTCGCACATGTTTATAAATTCCGGATCTGATAGAATCTTGTGAAAACCGATTAGCGACACTTCATCATCCCCGAAATGTCGTTCAAGCAAGGGTTGCAAATCGTGATTTACAAGGACCTTGCCAAAATCAAAAATGAGGTTTTTAATCATTATCTTCGATATTTTTAATTACACGGCAAGGATTGCCGACAGCTATGGAATTGGCAGGAATATGTTTCACGACAACACTGCCTGCTCCGATGACAGAGTTTTTACCGATGGTCACACCCGGAAGGATTGTAGAGCCGCCTCCTATCCATACACCATCTTCTATAAGGACGGGTCGGGCAATTGTGTCGCAGATGGACGCTCCGGGACATGTCCTTTCCGGCATCCTTTCCGCAAGGTGAACGGAATGAGTAGCGGTATATATTTTTACATCGGGGGCTATCATCACGTTGTTACCGATAATGATATTGTTATTATCGAGGAACGTGCAGTTCATGTTCACGATCACCTTGTTCCCGAAATAGATGTTTTTCCCATACTCGCATCGGAAGTCTATGTCGATGTAAACATCCTTGCCGATACTTCCGAACATCTGCCGATAGATGCGCTGCTTTGCCTCATTGTCGGCATAATCCGTTTCTCTGAGTTGGTGTAGTAGCCTTTTGTTACGGACAGTCATTTCCGTTATTTCGGGCGATGAGCCGTCGAAAGGCTCCTCATCCATACATTTTTGATATTCAGTTTTCATGTGTTCAATTCATCTCATTGTAGAGTCTTATTCTTTATTTGAGCCAATTATTACGACAAGGTAACGCAAGCAAGAATAGGCAGCTTCAAATTGATATGCCTTCAAGCATACGCAAAGTTACACAAAATAGCTGAGAACACGAACAAACGAAATGTATAAAAACTGTACTTGCCTGTTGACTCTACAAAAAGTAAGGCTTTTTCATTTAACATCTCATTTAAGTGGAGCTTCTTGTAAATTTTAGCATGCGCTATTGTTTTCGGTGGAAGGATTCAGGAAAACACGTACGACCTTTCCAGAAAACACGTACGACTTTTTTCAAAAACATGTATGTGTTTTCGCAGAAAGATTATCCTGTTTTTTTAATGTTGATTTTTAATGCTTTATGCATAAGCTTCTCTTGTGAGCTTATTGTACGGAATTTTACTTGGGATCCGTGTATTCCGTATATTCCGGCCTGGCTGAAGTGGATAGTTAAATAAAAAATACTATCTTTGCCCCCGAATCGGTTCCGCATATACCATTCGGGTATGTGGATTAAAAGGGAATCGGGTGTGAATCCCGGACAGTCCCGCTGCTGTGAAGCTCCGAAGAACATCTTGAAACAACACTATCGCCACTGGTTCTAGCGACCGGGAAGGCCTCAAGATGGGAGTCAGTCAGAAGACCTGCCATTCATTAAAGGCTGTTTTTGCTCGAGGGATTAGGAAAGCAGTACGAAAAGAATAAGAATCAATAGTTAATGATTTATGGAGAATTTATGTCCTCGTGGCGACATGATCCGTAAAGTGCTTGTTGCGAATCGAGGTGAGATCGCTATCCGTGTGATGCGCTCATGTAAGGAGATGGGGATTCGCACTGTTGCCGTATATTCGGAGACCGATCGTACCGCTCGGCATGTAATGTATGCGGATGAGGCAGCCTTGATAGGCCCGGCGGCTTCCAAGGAAAGTTATTTGAATATAGACAATCTGATCGCTGCGGCGAAACGGCACCATGCCGATGCGATACATCCCGGTTATGGTTTCTTGTCGGAGAACGCGGACTTCGCACGCCGTTGTAAGCAAGAAGGATTGATATTTATCGGTCCGTCAGCGGAGACGATGGAAGCGATGGGAGATAAGATCGCCGCACGCAAACGCATGATCGCCGCAGAGGTTCCTGTGGTTCCTGGTACGGAGCAACCGTTGCAAAGTGCGGAAGAAGCGCTTCGGGTTTGCGAAGAAATTGGTTTCCCTGTTATGCTGAAAGCTTCTATGGGAGGTGGAGGAAAAGGGATGCGCCTGATACATGAGAAGGGCGAGGTTGTCGAGGCTTATCATACGGCTCGTTCAGAATCGTTGTCCTCATTTGGTGATGATACGGTATATATAGAGAAATTCGTAGAGGAGCCGCATCATATAGAATTCCAGATATTGGGAGATAACCATGGTAATGTCATTCATCTATTTGACCGGGAATGTTCGGTTCAACGTCGTAACCAGAAAATAGTAGAGGAAAGCCCGTCTCCATTCCTAACAGCGGACTTACGTAAAGAAATGGGGGAAAAGGCTGTGGCTGCGGCTAAAGCGGTTCATTATTCCGGAGCGGGAACGATAGAGTTCCTTGTAGATAAGGACCGCCATTTTTATTTTTTGGAAATGAATACCCGGCTACAAGTAGAGCATCCTATCACGGAAGAAGTGGTAGGGGTGGATTTGGTAAAGGAACAAATCCGTATCGCCAATAATGAGGTTTTGCATCTTCGTCAAGAAGATCTTTTCCAACGAGGACATGCCATCGAGTGCCGGATCTGTGCGGAGGATACGGAAAATAATTTCATGCCTTCCCCGGGTATTATCCGGCAATTAACGGAACCGAATGGTATCGGGGTACGTATCGATAGCTATGTATATGAAGGGTATGAGATTCCGGTCTATTATGACCCTATGATCGGTAAATTAATCGTATGGGCAACGACACGTGCGTATGCGATCGAGCGTATGCGCCGGGTTCTATATGAATATAAAATCACGGGCTTAAAGACGAACCTCAGTTATTTGAAACGTATCATGCATAATCCTGATTTCGTGAAAGGGGAATATAATACATTATTTATCGCTAAGAATGCCCGGATGCTACAACGGTCTAACGGTAATAACGAGGAAATCGAGAATATCGCCATGATCGCCGCTTATATGGATTATTTGATGAATTTAGAGGAAAATACTTCTACCCAATTGGTGGATACACGTCCTATCAGCCGTTGGCGGGAGTTTGGTTTACAAAAAGGTGTCTTACGGATTTAACGGGTATTGGTTATGGAAATACATATCGGAAATCGTGTGGCCGATGTGACATTGGTCAGTAAAGAAGGGAATAAAGTCCGGCTTTCTATCGACGGGAAGCCGTATGATGTGGATATCGTGATGACGGAGAACGGCAGTTGTTCTGTCTTGCACGATGGGAACTCATTTAACGCGGAGATCATCTCCGGAGAAGATCATCGGAGTTATGACGTGAATATGTTCTACCGTTCCTATCATGTGGATATCGTAGATACCCAAAAGAAATATTTGCGTATGCGTAAAAGTGCGGAAGAGAAGCAAGATGACAAGATTGTCGCCCCGATGCCGGGTAAAGTCGTGAAAATACCTGTGCGGAAAGGAGATCGCTTGGAAACGGGGGATACCGTGGTCGTACTTGAGGCGATGAAGATGCAGAGTAACTATAAGGTAAGCTCAGCATGCGTGGTAAAAGATATATTGGTATCCGAGGGAGATTCCGTTGATAACAATCAAGTGCTTATGACTTTAGACCTATTAAAAGATGATTCATATGAATAACGAGCAATTATATAAAGATTTTGAGGCTTTGAATAAAGAGGCCTCGTTGGGAGGAGGATTGAATCGCATTGAGAAACAACATGCTTGCGGGCGTATGACCGCCCGTGAACGAATCGAGATGCTGTTGGATAAAGGGACTTTCAATGAGCTGGATAAATTCGTGGTGCATCGGTGTACAAACTTCGGGATGGATAAGAATAAGATTCCCGGTGATGGAATGGTAAGTGGTTATGGAAAGATCGATGGTCGTTTGGTATTTGTTTACGCTTATGATTTTACCGCATACGGTGGGACCTTGAGTGCCACGAATGCCGCTAAGATCGTGAAAGTGCAACAATTAGCCTTAAAGAACGGAGCGCCGATCATCGCCTTGAATGACTCGGGGGGTGCCCGGATTCAAGAAGGGGTGAATAGCTTGGCTGGTTATGCTTCTATCTTTTACCAAAATACGATGGCCTCGGGAGTCGTTCCCCAATTATCGGCTATTTTGGGGCCTTGTGCGGGGGGCGCTTGTTATTCCCCGGCTTTGACCGATTTTATTTTTATGGTCAAAGAGCAAAGTCATATGTTTATCACGGGGCCGGATGTCGTAAAGGCGGTGACTCACGAGGTGATCGATAAGGAAGAGCTGGGCGGGGCGCAGGTACATAGCGGAAAAAGCGGGGTCGCACATTTTGTGTGTGATACGGAAGAGGAGACTTTGATGAGTATCCGGGAACTTCTGAGTTTCCTGCCTTCTAATAATATGGAAGACGCTCCAGTTATAGCTTGTGCTGACGATGTGCGTCGGGTAGAAGAGTCGTTGCAGCATGTGATTCCGGAAGATCCTAATGTCCCTTATGACATCAAGGATATTATAGAGCCGATAGTGGATAATCATTACTTTTTCGAGGTTATGCCTCATTTCGCTCGCAATATTGTAGTGGGATTCGCTCGTTTGGGAGGCCGTACCATAGGTATCGTAGGGAACCAACCTGCCTTTTTAGCGGGAGTCTTGGATATCGATGCTTCTGATAAGGCCGCACGTTTCATTCGCTTCTGCGATTGCTTCAATATTCCATTGATCACGTTCGAGGATGTGCCGGGCTTCTTGCCGGGCTGTACGCAAGAACATGCGGGAATTATACGCCACGGGGCAAAAATTGTCTACGCTTATGCGGAGGCCACGGTTCCCAAAATCACGTTGATTACCCGGAAGGCTTACGGGGGAGCCTATATCGTAATGGCAAGTAAGCCTACCGGTGCCGATATAAACTTGGCATATCCGATGGCTGAGATTGCGGTGATGGGGGCTGAAGGTGCCGTGAATATATTATACCGGAAAGCCAACGATGAGGAGAAGAAACAAGCAATTCGTGAATACACCGAGAAATTCTCAAATCCTTACCGGGCAGCCGAGCAAGGATTTATAGATGAAGTCATACAACCTAGAGACACACGTTTTAAATTGATTCAGGCGTTGGAAATGGCGAAAAATAAGAGCCAGAGTAATCCTCCTAAAAAACATGGAAATATTCCCTTGTAGTAATTATTATTTAAGGAAAATCAAAGCCTCTTCCTGTCGGGAGGATAGCTTAGAGGTTAAAAGATCCCGGTTCAATTGTTTTGTCCCGGGATTTTTTTATTTGGATAATAAAAGTAAACAAAAAAGCGAAAAGATATGATATATACGGAAAACATGCTATCTTTGTTCCCGAATCGGTTCCGCATATACCATTCGGGTATGTGGATTAAAAGGGAATCGGGTGTAAATCCCGGACAGTCCCGCTGCTGTGAAGCTCCGAAGAACATCTTGAAACAACACTATCGCCACTGGTTCTAGCGACCGGGAAGGCTTCAAGATGGGAGTCAGTCAGAAGACCTGCCATTCATTAAAGGCTGTTTTTGCTCGAGGGATTAGGAAAGCAGTACGAAAAGATAAGCAATATCTTAAAAGGAACAAAGACGTATGAAAAGGATCTGTTCGCACTGTCGTGCGACATTTGAATGGCCGGTAACCCTTTTGCCGGAAGAGGAAAGTTTGTCTAAATTATCAGCATAAGAAATAGAAAATATATTAGTAAATGTTGTTAGAATGGATGCCAGATTAAACTGGGATACTAAATGTTCAATATGTGTATCTCTGCCGAAGTGATTCGCCAGAGGTACTTTTTTATCTTAAATTAATATATACATGAATAGATATGGAATGGATTAATGAATTGTTATGGGGAGAAGGGGTAGGGCATTCTATCCTTTTGTTATCCGTTGTGATCGCTCTGGGGATCCAGCTTGGTAAACTGAAGCTATTCGGTATCTCTTTAGGGATTACCATGGTACTGTTTGTCGGGATCTTTCTCGGGCATTTCGGTTTTACGGCGAATCCGTCGGTCGTTCATTTTTTTAGAGAGTTTGGTTTGATCTTATTTGTTTACTCGGTAGGTATGCAAGTAGGCCCCGGATTTTTCTCTTCGTTTCGAAAGGGAGGGATCACGTTGAATATGCTTGCTTGCGGTATTGTTTTTCTAGGGGTGATTACTGCCTTGATTATACATTATATTACAGGCATTCCTATACCGACAATGGTAGGTATCTTATCCGGAGCAGTGACGAATACACCGGGATTGGGCGCTGCTCAACAGGCTTATTCAGATATGACGGGGATCTCGGATGAAACGATCGCTTTAGGATATGCGGTTGCCTATCCGTTAGGTGTGATCGGCATTATCTTGTCGATGATTTTTATCCGTTATGTTTTCCGTATCTCTTTTGCGAAGGAGACGGAACAATTGGAAGAAGAGACGGATACGGAATCGGGAGGAGAGGCTGTACCTATCTCTTTGGTGGTGAAGAATCCGGCGATTTTTGGTCGTAGCGTAAGTGAGCTATCTAAATTGTTGGAACACCGTGAATTTGTTATTTCCCGTATTTTACGTAACGATACGAATCGGATAGAGATCGTGGCGGGGAACACGGTATTGAATGGGGATGATAAGATTTTTGTTATTACCGCAGAGCATGACGTGGAGGCGATAAAGACTTTTATCGGTCAAGAAATACAGATGGATCGTAAGCAATGGATTCCGGCGGAAAGCCAGTTTATCAGCCGGCGTATTTTGGTTACCCGGTCTGAAATCAACGGTAAGCAATTAGGGGCTTTGCAGTTACGCCGTTTACATGGAATTAACGTGACTCGGATCAATCGTGCGGGGCTGGAGTTGGTAGCTACTCCTAATCTGGTCTTGCAAATAGGCGACCGGGTGACAGTGGTCGGTAGTGAATTGGCGGTGGAGAAAGTTGCCGAGACGCTGGGTAATTCAATGAAACGCTTGAATGAACCTAATTTGGTGACTATTTTTGTTGGTATAGTTTTGGGTATTATCGTGGGAAGTCTTCCTATTAGTTTTCCGGGTATTCCTCAACCGGTGAAATTAGGATTAGCGGGAGGTCCGTTGATCGTTGCGATATTGATAAGCCGGTTCGGTTATCGTTATAAATTGGTTACTTATACCACGCAAAGTTCTAATTTACTATTGAGGGAATTAGGAATCACGTTGTTTCTCGCCTGCGTGGGATTGAGTGCGGGTGAAGGTTTTGTCGATACGATAGTCAATAAGGGTGGTGTAGCTTGGATCGGTTATGGTTTTATAATAACGTTATTGCCTCTACTGATTATCGGTTGTGTGGGAAGGTATTTTTATAAACTGAATTATTTTACGTTGATGGGATTGATTGCGGGAAGTACGACCGATCCTCCTGCGTTAGCCTATTCCAATATGGCGGCAGGAAATGATGCGCCGGCGGTTGGATATGCGACGGTTTATCCATTGACCATGTTTTTGCGTGTGTTGACCGCACAGTTAATGATATTATTCTTTTATACATAGAATAAATATTTTGTTGTTAGTAATGTTTAGAAAAGTGTAAACTCCCTAGCCTTCCGCCGAAGTGATTCGCCGGGGGGCTTTTTTGTTGCTAATCAAAAAGTAAACATGTATCTTTGCGGCCAATCAAGGTGTAGATGTTATCGATTCCGATAATAATCAGTAAAAGGGAATCCGGTGCGAGTCCGGAGCTGTACCCGTAGCTGTAAGTCCTTGGAGCCCCGGCAAATCTTGTTGCCACTGCCTATCGGATAGGCGGGAAGGTAGCCGACAGAGGGTGGACGAGCCAGAAAACCTGCCATGATTTTGTTATGCGACGTTTCGGGTGAAGACGTTGGTAAATCTAAATGTTGCTATGCGAGATTTATATCTTATAAGATGCCTATGCGTTTTTAGCGCATGGTTATTCTCTTTGGGTGTCGCTTACGGTCAACAGATCGATACGACGGCCTATCACGAGCTTTCCGGGGTGGAAGTGGTGGAGAAGGTACGTCCGTCGGTCACCCGTGAAGGTACGCCTTTGCAAATTATGGACCGGGCGGGAATCGATCGCTTGGGAGTACAAGACCTATCCGAGGCCGTGAAACGCTTCTCGGGAGTTACGGTACAGGATTATGGGGGGATCGGAGGATTGAAAACGGTCTCGGTACGTAGCTTGGGGGCGAAGCATACCGCCGTCAGTTACGATGGGGTGACGATTACGGACGCGCAAAGCGGGCAAGTCGATATCAGCCGTTTCTCGTTGGATAATGTGGAGATGGTTTCCTTGTCAATCGGGCAGTCGGATGACATTTTCCAAACGGCAAGGGTGTATGCTTCGGCAGGCGCCTTGAATATACAAACCGGAAAGCCCACGTTTAAAGACAAATCGTTTCATACTTATCTTAAGGTTAAGGGAGGTTCCTTCGGGCTTTTTAATCCTGTGCTGCATTATGATCAAAAATTAGGAAAGCGTTGGAGCGCATCCTTACATGGTGATTTCGTGCGTGCGGATGGACAATATCCCTATACATTAATTAATGGGGAATTGGAAACGAGAGAGAAGCGAAGAAATAGCGATATCCATTCTTTCCATTTGGAAGGTAATCTATTCGGCGATTTTGGAAGGGGAGGCGAACTTTCCTTTAAGGCGTACTATTTTGATTCGGAGCGGGGGCTTCCCGGTTCTGTTAATTTATATAACAAGAACACTTCTGAACGATTATGGGATAATAACTTTTTCGTGCAATCGGGGTATAAGAATGTTCTTAATGAGAAATTTACGCTACGGGCCATGGCTAAGTATAATTATGCTTTTACTCGTTATTTAGATATAAATGATAAATATGCTGCGGGCGAACAAGTCGATTTGAATACACAGAATGAGTATTATGGCTCTGTAGGTTTGCTGTATACTCCTATAAAGTATGTATCGGCGACGTTGACTACGGATTTAACTCGCTCTATGCTGGACAATAATTTTGTGAACGGCCCTAATCCAAAGCGAATGGCCTCTCAATCAGTACTAGCGGTGCAATATAAGAACAGTCGATTCACGGCTACCGCTAGTTTATTGGGAACATATATCACTGATAAAGTGGAGCAAGGGGAAAAACCGGATGATAAGAGGCGTTTATCCCCGGCTGTAAGTTTGTCTTGGCGGCCATTCTCGGAAAGTACTTTGCGGATACGTGCCTCTTACAAAGATATATTCCGGGTTCCTACATTTACGGACTTGTATTACCTCCGTATGGGAAATACAAATTTGAAACCGGAAGAAACTTCCCAATATAATGTAGGGGTAACATGGAGTTCTTCCTGTGGGGATTGGCTGCGGCATTTCAGTATTTCGGCGGATGGATATTATAATACGGTGAAAGATAAGATCGTGGCTTTACCTACCATGTATGTTTGGAAGATGATGAATATGGGCGAAGTGGATATTAAAGGGGTAGATGTAAATTTATCTACACAATTCCGATTGCCCTTACGAATGAGCTTGCTTTTGGCTTCCACTTATTCTTTTCAATACGCGGTTGATGTGACAGATCCGGAAGCTAAGAATTATAAGGATCAGATTCCTTATACACCTCGTCATTCTGGCACGGTTTCCGTAACCTTGGAAAATCCATGGGTAAATGTCTCTTATATACTGACTGCGGTTGGTGATCGTTATGCATTGCCGCAAAATATAGATCGGAACAGGATTGATTCTTATATAGAACAGAGTATTTCTATAAATCGAGATTTTCGTTTTCGATATTTCGGTTTGCGTTTGCAAGGTGAATTGTTAAATCTTGCGAACGTGAATTATGATGTTATTCAGTATTATCCCATGCCGGGCCGTTCTTGGCGTTTAAGTATTTGTTTATCCTATTAGTAAACTATAAAAGTAAAGTAATGAAAAAGAAGAATTTAGTTTGTGTCTCTGCCTTGTGTGCATTGATGTCTTTCTCGTTTGTCAGCTGTGATGATGACAATGAGCCTTCACTGAACATACCAAATGTATCTGTAACTAATGTCAGTTTTACGGATGAGAATCCGGAAGCTTTAAAAGTTAGCGGAACCTTAAATTGGACAGCTCCGTCTTCTGTTGACAATGTAACAAAGTACGTGATTTATGGTTCCTCTGATGGAACCGCTAAAGATATGAAAATTGCGGAGGTAGAAGTTGGAACACATTCATATGCTATTACGGATGTCGTAAATATAGGCTATTTATTAGTTATAGCCGCAAATGCGGAAGGTGAGTCTTCTGTTTATGCTTCCGTAAGAGTTATTGATTTTGTGAAGGATAGTTCTTTCATGGCTTTATATTTCTTGAATTCGGGCAATATGGGAAATAACAACTCTTCTTTATATATGTACGACATAGAAAAGGATGAGGTTGTCCCCGATTATTTCTTGGCTCAAAATGGCAGGGGGCTGGGAGATACGGCACAGGATATGATCGTGTATGGCGATAAGATGTATATCGCGGTATATGGAGAGTCTACGATAGAAGTGACAGATCTGAAGGCAAAATCCATTAAGCAAGTCAAGACAGAGGGGCAGCCCCGTTATATGGTATCAGAGGGTGGAAAAGTCTATATTAGCTATTATAATGGATATGTCGCTCGTTTGGATACCGCATCCTTGGAGGTTGAGGCGAAAGTAAAGGTCGGACGGAATCCGGAACAATTGGCGGTATCTTCTAATAAATTGTTTGTCTCAAACTCCGGAGGTATGGATTACAGTACCGAGGTTGGGTATGATAAAACGGTATCAGTGGTTGATCTGTCTACTTTTACAGAGATAAAGAAGTTGGATGTAGTATTGAATCCCACACGGATACAGGCGGATGAGCAAGGAAATGTATATGTGGTTTCTATGGGTAACTATGCGGATATACCCAATACGGTACAAAAGATAAATACGGAGACTTATGAGGTTACTTCCCTTACGAATTGTCCAAACGCAACGGAGATGGCCTATGAGGATGGCAAGCTATTTCTGTTCTATGCGCAATGGGGAATGTCTAGCCCTGCATTTTTAACATTTGATACAAAGAGCCAATCTGCGGGAACGAGCTTTATTACAGATGGAACCTCAATACAATCCCCTTATTCAATCAGTGCCGTGGGTGGAAATGTCTATGTCGCAGAGTCTGATTATAAGAATAATGGCGATATCTATTGTTTCGGAGGTGACGGTAAATTGTTCAAGAAGTTTGAGGCCGGTTTAAATCCCATGAAAGTAGTCCTCGCTCAAAAAGATAATATCTAATGCGATTACTGATTCTCTTAGGGTTCGCTTTCTGGATGGTGGCATGTACGCCATCCGGAAAGCAAACTTCTTCCAAGGAAGCTCTTTCCTCTGATAGTATTCAATATGCCCAAGGTTTCACGGTTCAGCGCTTTGATACCTATATAATGGTGGAAGTTCGTGATCCGTGGGATAGCACCCGTCTGCTTCAACGCTATTTATTGGTAGACCGGACAAAGTCGGTTCCCGGCGGATTACCCAAAGGGACGATCGTGAAGGTCCCGGTAAAAGATATTGTGATTTATACTTCTGTCCATGCGGCTATTATTGATCAACTGCACGAAACCGATAAGGTTATAGGCGTTTGTGAGCCTCGTTATATGGATACTCCTGCCATACAAGAGGGTATACAGGCCGGAAGAATCGCTGATTTAGGTGAGGCTACCTCTCCGAATATAGAGAAAATGATAGAGATCGGCGCGGAACTCGTGATAGCTTCCCCATTCCAGAACAGTAGTTATGGGCCTGTCGAGAAGATAGGGATACCCATTATCGAAGGAGCCGACTATATGGAGGCATTTCCTTTGGGGCGTACGGAGTGGATTCGCTTTTATGGTTTGCTATTCGGAAAGGAAGAGATGGCCGATTCTATATTTAAAGAAACAGAGCAAGCCTATTTGTCTCTAAAGGACTTAACCGCAAATATAGATAATCGTCCTACTGTTTTGTCGGAGAAAAAGTTCGGCTCTTCGTGGTATGTACCATCCGGAGATAGTTATATGGCTCATCTTATCGAGGACGCCGGAGCTGATTATATGTTTAAGGATTTACCGGGTGCCGGAAGTACCCCCTTAGCGTTTGAGACCGTGTTTGATAAAGCGATCCATGCGGATATTTGGCTTGTTAAATATAATCAGTCTTCTGAGATGACCTATAACGATTTACGCTCCGAATATACTCCTTACGAGAATTTCGACGCTTTTAAAAAAAAACGGATTTATACCTGTAATACAGGTGCAGTTCCTTATTACGAGGAATTCCCTATACATCCGGAATATTTATTGAAAGATTTAATCTGGATTTTCCATCCGGAGCTAGTATTCGGGTATTCTCCCCGTTATTTTAGAGAAATGCCCTGATTGTCTTAAAGGTTTCATATCTTTGTTGAAATGTCGTTTCTAGACAAATAAAGGTATTAGACTATGAAGATAAAAAAGGTATATGCTGATGCTTTAACTACATTAGCGAAGGGAACAGATGCCGGGATTTACAGGTTGAATCCCAAACGAGTTGAAATCGTGAGTCGTGAGCAAGATGTAAAACGTGTTCTTGCTGAATGTGAGAAGACTGGTAAATCTGTAACCTTTAAAGCTGGGGGGACCTCTTTATCCGGCCAGACTATTACAGATTCTGTATTGATGGAAATCAGTCCTGACTATGGAAAGGTTAAGATTTCAGGAGATGGGAGTTTGGCTAAATTCCCTTGTGGTATAACTGGAGAAGAGGCGAACCGCTGGTTGAAACCTTATGGCCGTAAGCTAGGGCCTAGCCCTGCCTCCATCAAATCCGCACGTATCGGCGGGATCGTAGCGAATAACTCGAGTGGTTCTAGCTATGGTATTATCCATAACTCCTATAATACGGTCCGGGATATGGAGATTATCTTTGCGGATGGAGCCTTTTTGGATACTTCTTCGTTAGCGAGTCGCAGGGATTTCATGCAAACGCATATAGGCTTATTGGAGAAGTTGATGAATTTCCGTTTGGAGATCTTGTTGAATCCGGACATGGAAGACCGGATTCTATCTAAATATGAGTTGAAGAATACATGCGGTTATGGAATGAACTCTTTCTTGGATTATACCGATCCATACGATATACTCATGCATTTAATGGTTGGCTCGGAAGGAACCTTAGGGTTTATTTCTTCGGTTACTTTCGAGACAGTCCCCGATGAGGCTTTAAAAGCTTCCGCCTTGATTTATTTCCCCTCTTTGATGGAGGCGTGCAGAGCCATAGCCCCGTTACGCCAATGCAAAGTGTCCGCCGCCGAGTTGATGGATAGAAACGCCTTACATGCGGTAGAGGATGAACCGGGGATGCCGGAGATATTACATTCTTTACCCGAGGATGCGGTAGCGTTGCTGATCGACACGTCTTCTAATTCGGAAGAAGAACTTCAAATCCAATTCCGGGATATAGAGGAGCGGCTAGCAGATATACAGACCTTATATCCGGTATCATTTACGACCGATCCGAAGCTTTACGCTACTTATTGGCGGGTACGAAACGGTTTATTTACTTCCGCTGCGGGAAGACGGCCACGGGGTACGGTATCTATTATTGAAGATATCGCTTTCCGGGAAGAGGTTTTAGGAGAGGCTTTGGAACAAGTGCGTGGGGTCTTGTCGGATTATGGATACGGAAATGCGGTGATGTGGGGACATTTATTGGATGGAAACGTTCATTTCACGATTTTTCCGGATATAAACGCACAGGAAGGTATCGATCATTACGCTTCTTTTATGCGTAGCCTTGTAGATGTGGTACTTTACTACGACGGTAGCTTGAAAGCGGAGCATGGCACGGGACGAAATATGGCTCCATTTGTTAAAGATGAATGGGGTGAGGAGATTTATGAGTTGATGTGGAAGATCAAAAGGCTCTTTGACCCGGAAAATATATTAAATCCGGGTGTCCTTTTAAATCGGGACCCGGATGTGTTTATAAAGAACTTAAAGCAAATACCGTTGGCGAATGAGCTGATCGATAAATGCATCGAGTGTGGTTTTTGTGAGATACAATGTCCGTCAAGGCATGTGACATTGACACCCCGGCAACGTATCGTGATCTATAGGGAATTATCGGCTTTGGCGGAACAGGGGGAAACAAACTCTAAGCGATATAAAGAACTCAAGAAAGCCTTTAACTATAAAGGTAACGCTACCTGCGCTACCGATGGCCTATGTGCTACGGCATGTCCGGTTGGCATTAATACCGGTTTATTGATCAAAGAGTTACGGTGGAAAGAGAATGGTGTCTTGGCGAATGCTATCGCTTCGGGCATCGCCGGGAATATGGGAACCGTAACGGGTATGCTTCGTCCTTTGCTTAAGCTGCCCCATGTGCTTTCAAAGCTGGTGGGGTATAACGCATTCGAGAGATTTGCCTCTTTCTTGTTTAGGGCTTCCGCTCATAAATTCCCGCTTTGGACTCGGCATACACCTTCTGGCGCGTCAAAGTTCAAGGAACTGACGGGTGTAGAGAATGGGATGGAAATGGTTTATTTCCCGTCTTGTATTACCCGTACGATGGGAGCTTCAGCTGATTATGAAGATGTGGATTTTGTAAGTGTAACGGAACAAATAATCGCTTTATTGACAAGAGCGGACTTTACGATTCGTTATCCTGAGAATCTAAGTAAGCTTTGTTGCGGCATGGCTTTTAGCAGTAAAGGGTTCCGGAAGCAAGCGGCGCAGAAGGCGGAGGAATTGAATGAGGCTCTTTTGCGGGCGAGCGATAACGGTCGCTTGCCTATTTTGTGTGACATGAGCCCTTGCTTGCTGCATATGAGGGAAACCTTGGATAAACGTTTACGATTATATGAACCTGTGGAGTTTATCTATGACTTTATGCGTGATCGTCTGAACTTTACTAAGTTGCCGGTTACGGTAGCGGTACACTCTACTTGTAGTACAACGAAGATGGGAGTACAAGACAAGCTGGTGGAACTGGCGGGCTTATGCGCGAACCGGGTGGTCTCTCCCTCTCAAGTTACTTGTTGCGGTTGGGCGGGCGATCGTGGTTTCTTCTATCCGGAACTAAACGCTTCCGGTCTTCATTACTTGAAACCGAATTTGCATGGGGCGACGGAAGGATATAGCAATAGCCGTACGTGCGAGATCGGTTTGACGATGAATAGTGGGATATCCTATAAATCGATCGTCTATTTAGTGGAAAAGGCTACTCGTTAAAAATCAAAAACCCCGGTTTCGTACAACTGAAACCCGGGGCTTTGTAGTTTGGCATTCGAAATTATAGGGAGTTTTATTTCATAGATTTTTTTTATTCATATTATGCGTAACCGTTAAGCATTCCGTTGAAATACATCGGTTTTAAAATATATACCTTTAAGATCCAAGCAAGCCATTGCTCTTTTGATGTATCGATCATCGAGAATGGGAATGAAATGTCTGGTTTCTTTTCGTAGTCAAACTCACAAAGCAACACATGACCGTAATCCGTGACGATCGGGCAAGCGGCATAACCGTTGTATTTCTCGGTCGGCTCTTTGCCTTCCATGAGCGCGATCAGGTTCTTGGCGGCGATAGGTACTTGCTTACGGATAGCGGCAGATGTTTTACTGGTCGGGATACCGGCTACATCACCCAGAGAAACGATGTTCTGGTATTTCTTATGTACCAAGGTCTCTTTATCGACCATTACCCATGCGTCCGCGGCCAATTTACCTTCTGTCCAACCTAATCCGGCATCACGAACGAAATCAGGAGCGGACATAGGCGGGGTGAAGTGTAAGAAATCGTAATCCTCTACGAACGGCGTTACGATCTTTTCTTCGCCTTTTGTCTCTATCTTCTCAAAATGTACTTGCTTCGCGGATGTGTCTACACCTTTTACACGTACATTCAAGTTAATAGGTATGTTACGTTCATTATATATTTCTAGCAAGCGAGGTGTGAAATACGGGATATCGTATAGTTCCTTCGATGCGGTAAAATAATTCAATTGCAGTTTGTCGCGTGTCCCTTGTTTCCTTGCGTAATGCTCGGATAATAAACAGATCTTTTTGGGGGCGCCGCCACATTTATGTTTTGTATAGGTATCGGTATAAATACCTTTGCCTCCTTTTTTCGCGAATTCTTGAAGAGCTTTCCATGTCTTTTGGGCTCCTTCGAAATCGTAAATAGAGTTTGCGTTTCCTTGTCCCAAGGTATCGTGGGTAATACCCTCTACTTTTTCCCAGTTACATTGTAATCCCGGGGTCAGTACTAAAAAGTCGTATGGAATCTTTCCGTTACTTTTGGTCGTTACTTGATTCCATACGGGATCAACCGCGGCGACCGAGTCCTTTATCCATTTTATACCGCTAGGCATACAATCCTCTTGCTTCTTCCAAACATCTTCCGGTTGGTACACACCTGAGGCGATCAGAGTGAATCCCGGTTGATAAAACTGACGATCGCTGGGGTCAATCAGGGTGATATCCGGTTCATCAAGCCAATGTTTTAATCGGGCAGCCATACTGATACCAGCGGCTCCTCCACCGATAATAACGATTTTACCTTTTGCGCTGCTTGAAAAAGCGTTTGCTTTTCCGGTATTAACTCCCGCGATCAGTCCTGTCGCCGCTAATAACTTAAAGAAATGTCGTCTGTCGACACCTTTCTTTTCTAGCGCATCTAATTGTTTCTCCAGTTCGTGTTTCATCATGTCGAAAGAATTTAAGATTTTATTCGCCGGCAAAGGAAACATAATAAATTACGGTAGCCATGAAAATGACTACTACACGACTTGCGCAAATGATTTTTTTATTGGATAAGACTACTACAAGACTTTCTCAAGCTCCTTTTGTATATATATACTATGCTGTTATATAGTATATTATATGTCAAATAGATTAAAATTATATAAGACTCACTTTTTGCGAGATTCTAAAGTGATGCGATCCGGAAGCCAGAGATACGCTGGCACATCCTCCAATTCCAACACGATTCTTTCTTCGATCATTCCTTCCGCTTCCTCAAAGCTTCCGACGATGATCAAATCCTCCTTCCCATCCTCGTTAACAGCCTGCGGCTTAATATCGTACGATCAACCGCAATAAGATCTACCACATTTTTTTTATCTCTTCCAGATAAATTAAAGTAAGTCGTGGGAGTGGTTTATTGTGAATATGTAAATATTTAACACATAAATCTTTATCCATAATGAATAAGAAAGGAGCGAAAGAATCTTCTAGTTCCATAGGTAGCCCTAAATTCTTATTATGTAAGCTCAATAGTTTTTTCCCATAGCAATCGTTTCTTAATCGAGCAGGATAATCAGGCGATACGAAAACTATTTTTGTTTTTATTTCCTCGTCTGTAAAAACCTCGTTCATTATATCGACAACTGCATCGATACAAGGAGGACATGTTTTCTCTGAAAAACAAAAGAATAATTTTTTATCATTACATAAATTACTTAAGGAGAAAGAATCTAGAGAGTCTGTTCCCCAATAGGCTATTTGATCAAGGCATTCATAGTGTTCATTTTTTAGTTCTTCTCTTTTAAGGATACCCAGACTTTCTTTCTCGTATTCAAAATTGTCAACATACACATCCTTCGGGGATTTTCTAAAATGATTCACGCATTGCATACAAATTATGCCTGCCAGTATCCCCAAAAGGAAAATATAAATTGTATTCTCGTTAACCTTCATTTTTGAAAACATATTTTACTAAGACAGGATTCTCTTGTTCCGAATGTGATTGAATAATTCTTTGCTGATCCTCATTTCTTAACTTCTCGGGAAATAGATCATTTAATGGAAGCCCTCCTTCCGGAGTACAGAGGATGAAGTCTTCTCCGAAGTAGATCGGGTAAAGTTGCAAGCCCTCCTTGGTTCGCTCGAATTGAAGCAAGTCATGGTTTTTCCTGTTATAAAACAGTTGGATGTACTTGTTTTGGCGGACTACCATGGCGTATCGATATCTGCTGTTTTGTCCCTGAGAGTCTATTATATAATTTACGCTCTTAGAGGAATAGACATCCTTCGCGTATTGAATTATTTCTTGCTTGCTCATATTGGGATGGAATTCTAATTTTTCGATGTCATTATTTAAATCACCAAAATCCCAACGATAAAGCTCTGTAAAGGTCGCTCCCGATAGTGAATAAATCGTATTAGTCAAAGACCTTCGAAAAGCGTGTGGAAATGGAAATACACCCCTACAAAATACATCTTTTATGTCTTCAGGAAAATATTCATCGAGTATCTCGTTTCTTGATAGGGAATAAAACTTCAAGCGATGGTCGTAATCGTATGTGAAGAAAGCTATCGTATCCTTGTTTTGGAACTGTAGGCTGTTGTAGGCCCCCGCTATTTCAGGAAGTTTCTTTTTCTCGATGAACTTGCCCCCTAGATCATAGAAAAAGAGAGCGTTGCTGACGGCGCAAAGTACTACAAGGTTCCTGCGGGTCGTATCGATCGCGAAATCTGTTAAGTTTAAATACTCACCCGGGCCGTTTCCTTTCTCGTTAAGCGCGAATTGGAAATGTCCCTCCCTATCGAAAACAAAGATTTGGGATCTCGAATAATCGTGAATATAATATCGATCCTCAAAAAACTTGATTTGGGTTATATTACGGATCAGCGATTCTGGCGTTGTCTCTAACGGAATGAGTTGGATCTCAGAAAATAGATCTTTAGTGGAGATCTCGTCTCGCTCGTCCAAATTCACGGTGATGATATCTGATTCCATATTTTTCTTATCCTTCCATCCCGTACAAGAAAGAAAAATATGGATATCATCGAAAAATAATAGATGATACTTTTCATGCTTTTTAATCTGGATAACAATGATGTTCTTGCATTCCTGAGAAATAACAATGCACATAATAAATACCACTTATCCAATCTACATTCCAGCAAGTCCCCTCATATCTGCCGCAGCTTATGACTGGGCCTTGGTCGCCATCCGGGCAAGCATGATCATCACTGTCACCTTCTGCTAAAACATCTACGTTTATAGCGAAAAAGATCAAACTGATTAACGCCGTGAATTTAAAAAATCTCTTTCCCATACATCATTAAATTTAAGTGAAACAAAAGTTTGAATACAAATATATATATATTGATAGTGTAATGATTTCCATGTGAAAATTTCCCGGAATAAATTATTCATGTTAGATGTTGAGTTTGTCGAGAGATCATTTTCGGGAAGAATTTTTTACTTCAATACGATCTTGTAGCTTTCTTCCCCTCCGGTAGCCATGTGCAATTGGAGGACGTATAACCAACCCGTCGGGCGTTCTGGTGAGATTCTCGGAAAATATTTTTAGTAGTTCATCAGGAAATCGACAAGATTCGTATCCCCATCAAGGGCTAATCGCTTTCTTAAGCGGTATCTTCTTAGCTCGATAGCCCGTACGGATACATTCATTAACGATGCGATCTCCTTCGTGGAAAGGTTCATGCGGAGTAAGCAACAAATACGCAAATCGCCTGCCGTTATATCTGCGTATTGCTGGCGTAAACGATCCATGAAATTCTGGTGGGCGCTATTGAAATAGGTCTCGAACTGCACCCAATCCGCTTGATCGTTCAAGGTAGATTCGATCAAGGAACGTAAACGGGTATATAACTTATTGGGGTATCGGTCACCCAATGTCTCTTTCTGCTTATCCAGTTCTTCCAACAAAGCTTGGATTGCCTCGTTTCTTTTTACCAAAGCTGTTGTCTGGAGAGTAAGCTCATTGTTTTTGTTTTGCAACTCCGTTTCCAGCATCTCGCTTTTCATTTGTTGAAGCCTTTGCAGTTCGGCTTGTCGCTCTGCCTCCAGCTTTTCTTGTTCTTTTTTCCGCAAATTCCTTAAATGGTACCGAAGTCCTTCTTGAATGGCGAACCATATCAAAGCGACGTAGATCAAATAGGCCCATACGGTATTATACCAAGGAGGGCGCACCGTGATTTGCATCGTGATCTCGGGAAACGGCCCACGGGTTACATATTTACGTACCCTTAGCTCATAAGTTCCTTCCGGAAGTTGTAAGAAGGTAATTTTGCCGTCTTTCTGCCAAGAAGACCAATCGGCGGATACCCCTTCCAGCTTATAACAGATTTGGTGATTAGGGGTGAATACCGTTGTTCCGATGTATAGCGAGAGTTCTTGGAAGTTATGGGGCAGGTCGATTCTTTGCGTGTCCGGATATAAATAATGTGTACCTTCTTGATCTTGATACTCGATGCGCATAAACCGTGGCATCGTCAATCCTCCTAGGCTTCCCTCTATTAATTGACGAGTGTTGATTAATAGGGTTCCTTGCATGGCAGATACCAAATCAAGAGAATCATTCAAGGGGATGATCCGTTTGCCATTGGTTACCAGATTCAGATCGTAATTATCGAATAGGATCCGGCATTTTAAAGTTCCTGTACCGTTTTCCCGATGGAAGAGTCCGGCCTCATTCTGGATCGTGAGCCAATACAAATTGTCTGGAACCGGGTAAATACTTTCTGCGTTGGCGAATACGCTCAATACGTCTTTATTCTTAAATAAAGAGCTTACCGATAAATGATTATCGGTCGTATCCGGATGGATATATGAACGTCCGATCTCATCGGATATCGGGGTAAACTTATCACCAAACATCAGGCTCCGGCTGAAGTAGCCGACATTGGTCCGGATATAGAGGCGGTTATCCTCTTTTACAGCGTCTTCCAACTTTCCGATCTGGCTTCTTTTACCTAACATGGCGATGGGAGGATTGATATCTATTTGGGAGATACCATTATCCAAGGCGACCCAGATTAAATTATTATCCTGTACGCAGATGGAGCGTACGATATTATCTTGTAACTGATTATTGATGTTGAGATGTTGAAAGATCTCCCCTTCGTCGTTGGTGATATAAATACCGGACGTAGATGTTCCCGTGAAATTGAGACCTCCGGCGCTAGCGAAGGAAGTTGGGTGCTTCTCCTCGATTTCTTTCGGGATCGTGTAATTCGTCTCGGGATCATCGAAATTTATATATGACGGGAGCGTATCGATCGGATGGTATTCCAGATTCCCGAGTTTGTCGTATAGCCAATAGCCTAACGATGATTTGCCTTGGGTATAGATAGAATCGTTCTGGAAAGATACTTTATAAATAGGGGTTTTATCCGGTAATGGATATGTGTTCCATGTATTCCCGTCAAAAGTAACCAGACCGGAATTATTAGCTACATATAAGATGCCATGATAGGAAACCGCTAAATCCCAATTTTGGCAACTAGCCTTGTAATCGTCTACGGAATAATTTTGTACGAGGATAGAGGGAGCGACCACAGACGCACGCAAGGCGAAAACCGCCAGTATAGATAATAATATGATAAAAGGTAGCCGTCTGTACATGGTCTTTAAACTATAGAGACAAGGCATAAAGCCTTGTCTCTTTCTATTACACGCATGCAAATATAATCAAATTTTGATTATTTGTACTCCTGCCAGCTCTTAATCTGAATATCTTCTACGTTCATATTGCAGAAAGCGTCGATAAAGGCGCTGGCCAGACGGGCGTTCGTGATCAATGGAATGTTATGATCGATCGCCGCACGGCGGATCTTATAGCCATTGGTCAACTCACGTTTGCTATGATCTTTCGGGATATTTACTACCAATTCGAAAGCGTGATTGCTGAACATATCCATGATGTTCAAATCACCTTCCTCATCCGGCCAGCAAACTGCGGTTGCCTTGATTCCGTTGTCGTTCAGGAACTTGGCGGTTCCGTGCGTACCATAGATCGTGTAACCCTTGGTATCCAGCATGCGACAAGGCTCCAATAAATCGACCTTGCTCTTAGCTGCGCCGGAAGAAACTAAAATGTTCTTCTTAGGAATACTGTTGCCTACGGCGATCATGGCGGAAAGCAAAGCCTCGTTGAAATCGTCGCCGATACAACCTACCTCGCCGGTGGAGCTCATGTCCACACCTAATACGGGGTCTGCCTTGTGCAAACGGGCGAATGAGAACTGGGAAGCCTTGATACCGATCCAGTCGATATCGAATGCGCTCTTATCCGGTTTCGTATACGGAGCGTCCAGCATGATGCGGGTAGCCGTCTCGATAAAGTTGCGTTTCAATACTTTAGATACAAACGGGAAACTACGTGAGGCACGTAAGTTACATTCGATTACTTTCACGAAGTTATTCTTCGCCAAGAACTGGATATTGAACGGACCGCTGATGTTTAACTCCTTCGCGATCATCTTGCTTACTTTCTTGATACGACGGGCTGTCTCGAAGTAAATCTTCTGAGCCGGGAACACCAAGGTAGCGTCACCGGAGTGAACACCGGCGAACTCGATATGCTCGGAGATCGCATACTCAACCACCTCGCCATTCATAGCGACAGCGTCGAACTCGATCTCTTTCGTTCCTTGCATAAACTCGGATACGACCACCGGATATTCCTTGGAAACCTTAGCGGCCAAATCCAAGAACTCAATCATCTGCTCTTTCGTATGGCAAACGTTCATCGCCGCACCGGACAATACGTAAGACGGACGGATCAAGATCGGGAAACCTACTTTCTCGATAAACGCGTCGATCTCTTCCATGCTGGTAAGCTCTGCCCAACGAGGTTGGTCGATACCTAGCGAATCCAACATCGCGGAGAATTTATGACGGTTCTCGGCACGGTCGATTGATAGCGGGGAAGTACCCAATACCGGAACATTCTGGCGGTAGAGTTTCATCGCCAAGTTGTTCGGGATCTGTCCACCTACGGAGACGATTACGCCCTTCGGCAATTCCAGATCGATCACGTCTAGCACGCGCTCGAATGAAAGCTCGTCGAAGTAAAGACGGTCGCACATATCGTAGTCGGTAGATACGGTCTCCGGGTTATAGTTAATCATGATCGATTTATAACCTAGCTTACGAGCGGTCTGGGCGGCATTCACCGAACACCAGTCGAACTCAACGGACGAGCCGATACGGTAAGCTCCGGAGCCCAAGATAATCACGCTCTTCTCATTCGGGTAGTAGGTGATGTCGTGCGGCGTACCGTCGTAAGTCATATATAGATAGTTGGTCAATTCCGGATGTTCGGAAGCGATCGTGTTGATACGTTTCACGGTAGGGAGAATGCCCATTTTCTTACGCAAGTTGCGTACGCGGATATTCTCTTTCTCCATATTGCCTTCCGGGCTCTCTACGTAACGAGCGATCTGGAAGTCTGAGAAACCAAGGCGTTTAGCCTCTTTCAATACATCCTCCGGAAGATCCTCGATCTTGTTGTAGCCTTTCAATACGTTGGCGTAATCCACGATATTCTTCAAGCCTTCCAAGAACCAGCGTGTGATCTTTGACAACTCATGGATCTTGTCTACGCTATATCCTTGTTCCAAGGCTTGCGCCACGGCGAAGATACGCAAGTCGGTAGGGTTCGCCAACTCCTCGTCCAAGTTATCGAAGTGGATATCGTTGTTACCTACGAAACCATGCATTCCTTGTCCGATCATACGAAGACCCTTCTGCATGATCTCCTCGAAGCTCTTACCGATCGACATGATCTCGCCGACGGATTTCATGCTGGAACCGATCTGGCGGCTGACACCCACGAACTTCGTCAAGTCCCAACGCGGGATCTTCACGATCATATAATCTACCTCCGGCGCTTTGTACGCGGAGTTCGGGGTACCCATCTCGCCGATCTCGTCCAATCCGTAGCCCAACGCCAACTTAGCGGCGACGAAAGCCAATGGATAACCGCTGGCCTTGGATGCCAAGGCGGAAGAACGGCTCAAACGAGCGTTCACCTCGATCACGCGGTAATCG
Source organism: Parabacteroides sp. B2-S-102 (assembly GCF_023656665.1). Lineage (NCBI taxonomy): Bacteria > Pseudomonadati > Bacteroidota > Bacteroidia > Bacteroidales > Tannerellaceae > Parabacteroides > Parabacteroides sp. B2-S-102. Next base: position 56,563 of record NZ_JAMOKM010000013.1, read on the forward strand.
CAAGTCTCGGAGTTGAAAGCGTATTGGATATTACATTCACCCACGATACCTAAGTGGCGGATCGTCTTGGTAGAAAGTTCCTTCAACAGGTCTAATTCTTTCTCGGTCAAGGAGCAAGTCGGAGCCACTACGATACTCTCGCCGGTGTGTACGCCTAGCGGGTCAACGTTCTCCATGCTCACTACCGTGAAGCAATGGTCGTTCTTGTCGCGGATCACCTCGAACTCGATCTCTTTCCAACCCTTCAAAGATTCCTCGACCAAGATCTGGGATGAGTAAGCGAAAGCGCTTTCCGCCAAGGTGCGAAGCTCGGCCTCGTCCTTGCAGATACCACTGCCCATACCACCTAATGCGTAAGCGGAACGGATCATTACGGGGAAACCGATCTTGTAAGCGGCAGCCACGGCGTCGTCCATGCTTTCTACGGCTTGGCTGATCGGGGTCTTCACTTCTATCTCGTTCAGTTTCTTAACAAATAGGTCACGGTCCTCGGTGTACATGATAGCCTCAACGGATGTACCCAATACTTTCACGCCATATTTAGCCAACGTGCCGCTGGTGTAAAGTTGAGTACCGCAGTTCAAAGCGGTCTGGCCGCCAAACGCCAATAGGATTCCGTCCGGTTGTTCTTTTTTGATAACTTCCTCAACGAAGTAAGGAGTGATAGGCAAGAAATATACCTTATCGGCTACTCCCTCGGATGTTTGGATAGTCGCGATATTCGGATTTAGCAATACGGTACTGATCCCTTCTTCTTTCAGAGCCTTTAACGCTTGCGAACCAGAGTAGTCAAACTCCCCGGCCTGTCCGATCTTCAGGGCACCCGAGCCCAGAACAATCACCTTTTTGATATCACTTTTCGACATAGTAATTTGGGTTGTTTTGTTTATTATAATGATTTTAGAATATTATACCTTTATATTATATCACCGGACCGCTGGACACAAAAAAAATGCGTTAGTAAAAGTAACCAACGCATCTTATATAACCAAATTATAATCCCGTAAAATAGAGAAAAGAGCCTCAACCTCCGACATATAACCGGAATAGAACTTCGGATTATCCTTATGTGTCTTGTTTGTCATCTGCTCTCTCTTCAAAATTTCGGCAAAGGTATGGATTATGTCTGAAAGAACAAAGCTTAAATGCGAAAATCTATGCTGAAATAGTATTGTCTGTGTTTAACAGCCTCTAAATCCAGCTTAACACATCCATTATTTAAAAACAATCTTATGTGTTTCATAAGTATCATTGCCTATTTGGAGTCTTAATACATAGATGCCCGAAGGTAATGTATTAAAATCTAAGAGATCTCCTTCTCTCAAGAATGTCCCCTCCCTTACTAATGCTCCGGTTGATTGGTTATATAGAGTATAGGTTGGCCTAGTCTCTAACATAACACTGAATTGATCTTGGATTTGAGTTTCTTTTGAAATATTAACCATATGAGTGGATGAGGAAGTTGAAACAGAATAATAATATCCCGTAACAGATACTGTTTTTATCACATAAGACCCGGGTGTTCCACAAGTGCTGGTTGAACGACAGCCCACAATATAAGTTCCTGGTGCGGAGAAGGTAACACTGTTTGAATACCGATAGGCAGACATGCTAGCCGTGTTTGGACTGACCATCCATTGATAATTCCCTTCGTCTTCCATAAATATAGGGCTAGCCGTAAAAGATGCACTACCACCAGCCCCTACTTGATCCGGACCGGACACGGAAGTTATGGATGGGGCACCGATAGAAACAGTTTTCGCTACAGAAACTGAAGAGCCATTAGGAAGTACCACATTCGCATAAATCGTACCACTCATTGTTCCTCCCGGATTAGAGATAGCCCGAACCGTGATTGAATTACTATTCTGTCCTCCACTTACAATTTGTAGGCCACTGGTTCCTAATGTCCAATTCCCCTTATAATTACGATTTAACGTGTAGGTTTTATTTCCGGTACATGGCACTAAATTATCGCCGGATATTTGGGGATATACTTCTCGGACAGCCGCCTCTGCATCAAGCAAACCATATCCCATATTGGCATTCCAAGTTCCAAATGGATGTCCTGAAACTGTTGAGTAAGAATAAGATCCAATTTTTCTGGCAGAGTGTCCATGTATATTTCGAACTTCAGCTTCTGTCAATTTTGGATTAATAGATAGTAGGAGTGCTGCAACGCCTGAAACTTGAGGGCAACTCGCTGAGGTTCCTCCAAAAGTAGAGAGATAATTTCCGGGGTAAAGCCCGGCACTCCCCATTAAATCCAATGTGCGAATATCCCCTGTATAATCCAAGGCACCAGAAGGTGCAACCAGATTAATTTCTGAACCTCTTGCACTATAAGAACACAAAGCACCATTTTTATCAACTGCGCCAACTGCGATAACCCCATTAACAGTTGCGGGAAACGAAACAGAGGAACCAGAATTTCCTGCTGCAAAAACAACTACACATCCCAGTCCACCGCGTCCATTCGTTCTAGCATTATTTATGGCTGAGGTAATTGCATCAGCTACAGAACCACCCCAAGAGTTACTAATAACATCTGCTTCAGCATCATCCCACGCATAATTTATCGCAGCTGCAATATTAGAACTAGATTGACTATAAAATATATTAACAGGGACTATTTTCACTAGAGGGGCAATCCCTGCTATACCTAAATTGTTATGAGAAGCTCCAATAATACCAGCGCAGCATTCTCCATGTGGATTATTTGAGACTGGTGCTCCATTCCCATTGGCTAAACCCGGCGTAAAACCCGGCAAAAGTCTATCACCCAGATCCTCATGCCCTGCCACACCTTGATCGATAACAGCCACTTTTATCGAAGAACTACCTTTTGTCATACTCTAGGCTTCAGGAGCATTAATATCGATATTCCACGTCCCACCTAATTGTCCCGTATTATTTAAATAATATTGTTCGCTATAAAGAGGGTCATTCAGAAATTGAGTTATTCTCATTATAAAGTCAGGATGACAAAAATCGACCAAACCATTCTCATATATTATATTGGCATAAGTTAAAACATCAAACCCTTGATTCACGGATAATGTGTAAACCCCATATTTAGTTTGATCAACAACTTCTACTATCTCATTCATACCTGCTAATATAGAATCAATACTTACGCCATTTTTAGGCTTAAGCAGTATATGATTAGTTACATACAATGTATCTGTTCCATTTACTAAATAAGCAGGAGAAGCTCTTTTCACTAAAGGATCCGACTCGTATGCTTTAAAATCATTTTCAGAAAAGATATTGGATTTATTTTCTTTTACAATGATGTTCGGCGATATTTCATTAAATCCCTTATAATCCGAACTTAGCATTGGAGTTCGGATTAAATCGGCTTCTATATTCAACACAAGGTGTGATGAGTCTGGGGTTAAAGCGATTTTCCTATTTTGTGACCAATAATATTGCGCATTAACATCGCAATGTATTGAAGACAAAAGCACAATCACTAAAAGATATATCAAATTATTTGTTTTCATTCCAGTTCGTATTTAATTATTTCAACATTTTCAGCAATATACATAGGGACTTTGTTCGAAAGATATTCAGAGTTTGGGTCCCGTGGGTCATAAGATTCCGAAGGGTGAGGTATGGTAAAAGCATCCAATATCACACCATCTATGGCTGGATCATAAGCTCTACAATTGAATTTTATTGTATAGGCAAGCTTAACTGTACGATTATCGGGGATATACAGTTGTATGGCATTCGAGAAATTCAAGCCGGTTACACCAAGCTTCGGACCTTCATGAATTGCTACAAGACAGATATTATTATTTTCGAGCGCAATCATGCTTACAAAGCCGACCAGCCTATCATCTTTATCACAGCTTATACATACTATGACTAAGAAAAATGCAAGTCCTGTTATTTTTGTTTTTAGTTTTTGCATATAGTTGAATTTTAAGTTAAACAAATTTATTGGATAGTCATGTAACTGATGAATTAATTGAGAGGGACCGGATAAGTGATTATACCGGTTTTTTTCATTTTCGTTTGCTATATTGCAATATAGCTATACGAAAAGCGACCTGTAAGCAGAATGATAAACGTTATCTACGTTCTAGTATGTGCACAAGTTATCAAAAAAAATTAAGCGTGCAAGAAAAAATATAGAATATTTTAGGTCCTAGATTCAACTAGAAGTGAATATTCAGAATTATAGTTTCGCCTAGCCTGCCTCGTGAAGGATATAACTTTATCTCACTTTTTATTTTTATCTTTGTGCGACTAATCTGAAAAAAGAAAGCTTATGGCACGGATAACGATTCCTTATGCGGTAGCGGATTTCGTAGATTTACGGGAACGTGGTTATTATTATGTGGATAAGACCGATTTCATCCCGAGCTTGGAAGATTATAACGCTCCTGTTTTCCTCCGTCCCCGGCGTTTCGGCAAGAGTTTGCTTATCTCTACCTTGGCGTGTTACTATGACCGCACCAAGGCCGATCGGTTCGAGGAGCTGTTCGGCAGGACTTGGATCGGTGAGCACCCGACGGAGGAACATAATCGGTATATGGTCGTGCGCTATGATTTCTCCAAGATGGTGATGGCTGATGACATGGAGGGGTTGGAACGGAATTTCAATGACCTGAATTGTTCTGCGGTGGAGATCATGGTGACGCATAACCGGGACTTGTTTTAAGGACTTCCGGTTCTCTAGCCGTGGTGATGCTTCCAAGATGCTTGAGGAAGCTTTGGGGTACGCCCGCGAGCATGGATTGCCAAAAGTGTATGTGCTGATCGATGAGTACGATAATTTCACCAATCAGCTATTGACGGCCTACAAGGATCCGCTCTATGAGCAGGTAACCACGAAGGACAGTTTCCTGCGCACCTTCTTCAAGGTGATCAAGGCGGGTATTGGCGAGGGGAGTATCTGTACCTGTTTCTGCACGGGGGTTCTTCCCGTTACGATGGATGACTTGACAAGCGGATATAATATAGCGGAGATCCTGACCTTGGAACCGGAATTCCTGAGTATGCTGGGCTTCACGTATAAGGAAGCGGAGGTCTACTTGCGTTACGTGCTGGATACCTATACGGAGGGGCAGGATCGGTTCGATGATGTTTGGCAATTGATCGTGAATAATTACGATGGTTATCGCTTCTTGCCGGAGGCCGAACCCTTGTTCAATTCCACGATCCTGACCTATTTCTTCAAGAAATTCGCCGTTCGTAAAGGTGGAATCCCTAGTGAGCTGGTGGATGAGAACCTGCGTACGGATATCGGTTGGATCCGTCATCTGACTCTTTCCCTTGAGAACGCCAAGGAGATGCTGGACGCCTTGGTGATCGATGATGAGTTGTCCTATAACGTTTCCGACCTGTCCAGCAAGTTCAACAAGAGGAAATTCTTCGACAAGAGCATCTATCCGGTCAGCCTCTTTTATCTGGGCATGACCACGCTGCGGAGTAATTACCGCATGGTGCTGCCCAACCTCACGATGCGCAGCATCTACATGGACTATTACAACGAGATGAATCATATCGAGGGAAATGCCCAACGCTATGTCCCCACTTACGAGCGTTTCACCGAGGAGCGTCGTTTTGAGCCGCTGGTGCAAAACTACTTCGAGCAATACCTCGGTCAGTTCCCTGCGCAGGTGTTCGACAAGATCAACGAGAATTTCATCCGTTGCTCCTTCTTCGAGCTTTGTTCCCGTTACCTGAGCAGCTGCTATACGTTCGCCATCGAGCAGAACAATTCGGCGGGACGTTCCGATTTCGAGATGACCGGTATCCCCGGCACGGACTATTACAAGGACGACCGGTTGGCGGAATTCAAGTATTTCAAAGCGAAAGAAGCGGAGCGCATGCTGGCGCTCAGCGATCCCCGTCCCGAGGACGTGGCGCAAGTGCTCGCCTACGCCAAGGATACCAAGGTGAAGTTCCCACACTATCATGTCCGTTCCTACATTGTATATATCTGTGCCAACAAAGGATGGAAATGCTGGGAGGTGACTCCGTGATATTATCCCAATTGCTTTATTAATAGTACTTTGTGGTGCCAATGATGTGCCATGCTATTGGCACATCCGTAACATGGGTAGTGGCACAAGCCTCTCTTCCTTGGTTTACCAGTCGTACTCCTCGAAATAAGCGTCGAAGTCTTTTGGTTCCTTCACCCCACAGCGTTTAAGCGCATTCAATACGACCTGTTGCTCGGAGGGTGAGAGCGGCCTTTCTCCCTTGCGGACACGGTAGTAAGTGCGCCGGCTGAAGTGCCTCATGAGTCCCGGGATAACGGAGAGCATCTGTTTGTGTGGCAAGCTCTCCAATAGGCTTACGAATCCCGCAGCATAGCGTACTTTCTTGTTCGGACGGTAATAAGGGCAAGTTCCCTTCAATGAGGCGAGGTGTCTCCTCGTTAAAGGTGATTGTTTGTTTCGGCGTTCTGGAATAGGGGTGTTTACGCATGCGGCCTGCCTCATGAATTTACGAGGTAGGCCGCGTAAAAATAGCTATTATCAAGTACTTATTTAACCGTAACATTCCATCCGGAAAGAATACCTCCGTAGAAGTAAAAGTCTACGCAGAATGTCTTTCCTGTGTTCAGCTCTTTGACCTCGTAGTATTTCGTGGCACCTTTTTCGTTCACCAATTTATAATCGGCGATATTCGGAATAGGCACGTTGGCGAGCTCTTTGATCTTTGCGTTTATCCTATTCAAGATATCCATGCTCTCGAAAGGATTCGTTACTTTGGTGCTCTTGGATAAAGCCGGATTCACCCCATTGTTCTCGGCACGAACCGCACGAACACTATCTGCATAAGCCTTGAACATCGCACGGCTTTCCGGAGTGCGCAAAGCGGATACGGTAAAGATAGAGATTCCTTCCGCCCCATGATTCAGTGCGGCATCCATGGCATTCTCTATATCGTCGGCTACCATCAGTCCGCAGTAAAGCGTGGTTTTCGGGTTCTTATCCCGGACATCCTCTATCATACAGTCTGAGATAAAACTAATATCTTCCGTGTAGAAGTTATGGTATACCATGGGGAAGACAATGTCCAGATTCCATTTCCCCCAGTCTTGACGAACCATTTTGGATGCCATCTTGGGCGTAGGGAAAGGAGAGGCTGCCATTTTCTTGCCGTAAGAGTGAACCACGTCGGCGATCATATTAGCGACCTCGGTAATCTGGTCACAACGGAATTGGAGCCATTTCTCGTCTTGCGAGGGATCTTCTTGTTCTTTTGGATCATATCCGTAAGCGGCCTTGAACTTCTCGATCATGGCCGGGTGATAACCAAAATCCCATTGCGGATATTCTTGGTCTTGCACGATACCGTATTTCGGCCAAAGGGTAGTCGGCAGGATAACATCCACGAAACGGTTGTAATCGATAGCGATACCGTTCAAACCCTCTACCTCGCAGTAAGCCTCTATTTTCTTCTTGATAAACTCCCGTACCTCGGGTAAGGCGGGGCACATAAATTTGTAGTAATCCACGTAAGCGGTCGTATCGGCCAAGCTTTGTCCATTGCGGTTTACGCTGAACCATTCGGGATGTTCTTTTAAGATAGCGTCTCGGTCATGTTCCGGATTCATCGTCCATAACCAAGCGTAGACCTCTATACCATGTTTCTGGGCGATGGGAATAGCGGCCCGATAATCATCCGGAGTAGGGGCGTTTAGCATGACACCGTCTATCCCCGCCTCATTCATGATCGTACAGATGGAGTCGAAATTCATTCCGGGCTGGTAATCCAACCAAGTCCAGAACATCGGATAAGCATCTTTCGTATCATTTTTCGGGGAACTGCAAGCACCTACGCAGCAAGCTACCAGAAGCAATACTAAATAATTTATGTGTCTCATAAGTTTAATGAATTTGATTAACGATTTATCCGTTAAAGATACGTATTCCTGTTTAATGCCGTTCTTTTTTCAGCGTAAATATCGGTAAATAAAAGAAGATGCCTAGGATAGACATGATAAGGCCGCCTATCGTTCCGGCGGCGAGCGGGAACCAAAAGGCTTCTTTATCGGTGCCTAGCATGAACGGGATAAATCCGAGTATGGTCGATATAACGGTTAGGAAAATCGGTGTGATCTTGGCGTTCCATGCCTTTAGATAAGCACGGATTGGGGAAATAGCGGGTATCCGTTCCCGAATTTGGTTATATTCGTTTAAGATATAGATACTGGCGTTTACCGTGATACCGCATAATAAAACGAAGGAGGCGAATCCACCTTGGTCGAAGTTCAGTTTGAACCAATAGAAGGTCAGGAATACCCCGATATAAGAGATCGGTATGACAAAAATGACCGCCAGCGGTTGTTTCAAGGAATTAAACAAGATACTGGTCGTAAAGAAAATAATAACGATGATCAAGAATAATAACGCATATTGTTTATTATCTTTCTGATCCCATGACCAATAGTTCTTTTCCGCTTTAGCCGTATATCCCATAGGCAGGATCTTGTTAAACTCTCTAAGTTCCCTTTTCTGTATCTTCTCGCCTTGTGAGGAGGCTCCGATATATTCATATTGCAGGCAGAGCCTGTATTGCTGGTTTACTTTCGCTATCTGTTGAGGGGTCTGGCTTTTCTCGACGATAGCGAGTTCGGACAACTTATAGGATTTATCACGGATGGTTTGAGGTACATATTGCATACTCCAGATATCGAACTCCTTTGATTGGCGAGAAGAAAGTTTTAGCTTTTCCGTCTCGTTATCAACGACGATGGTACCTGCGTAGATATCTTTACCGAAAACAGGCCGGATAGACGCGAATAAATCGATAGGCAATATATCCGCTTGCGCCATACGGGATTTATTCAAGTTGAAGTAGAATTCCTGATAATCATCCTTCCACCAAGAAAACTCGGAATTGATCAATACTTCCTTGATACGGCGATACGTAAGCAATTTCTCCCGTAGTTTCTCCGCCCATTCGTATAACTCGTCATAATTATATCCGTACATCTCGATCCGGAAAGAACCTGCGTTCTCACGGACATCATTGCTGAAACCTTGGTCCATAAGTCCCCATACGCCCCAACTTCCACCACCTAATTCCAACGCTTTGCTAATCACCCTGCTTTTCAAGGTGTAGGGGAAACCACTTCGCTCGTTCTCACGGGTGAAATAGACGTTGATACTGGCTTGACGTGCGTTATAGATACTGGTCTGGAATTGCCGTATTTCCTTATAGGTACTCAAGTAAGCCTCCATTCGGTTGATCAAGTGGTTCATTTGATCAAGGGTCGTACCGTTCGGCATGGAAGCGCTGATACTTAATACCGTTTCTTCATTCCGGGTAAAATAACTTCCCTCGTATACCTTTTGGACAAATAGGCGCAAGGTTCCTCCCAAACTCTTATCGACGATAGGTTTTATCGTTTCCTTCCAAATACCTTTCGCCGCGAATTCATTGTAGCGAGCGATCCACAAAGAGTCCCTTGCGGATAGATCCTTCTCTTCCGGCTCGATCTTCTCCGGCAATAAAAATATCGGTAGTCCGAAAGCCAGTACTAGAATAAGGCAAGCCAGCTTTTTCCAATTGCAAAGGAAACGGATCTGCGCCCGGTAATAATGAGAGAAATAGACTGGGAAACGGTGTATGAACGACCGTATCGGACGGACCACCGGATGTTGTCTCCAATGACTCCGGGCTTTTGGGGAAGAAGAAGCGACTTTCTTCCGGTGCAAATTCATCTTGTCGATCAATGCCGGAACCAAGAATAACGCGATGAACAAAGATACGGCCAGATTAATGATCACGACAGCAGCGAAATCCTGTAAGTTCAACCGTATCTTCTCATCCAAGAAGAAGATGATCACGAGGGCGCCCATAGTCGTCAAAGTGGCCGCCAGAATAGACAAGAACGCTTTCCGGTCATGATGGTGCCGGATATGATCGGTCATCACGATCGTATTATCGATCACCAAGCTGAGAGAGATCGTGATACCCGCCAGCGAGTACAATTGCATCTCCAACCCTAATAAATAATAAAGGATGACGGCTATACACAGGTTGATACTTAAACTGATGATGATCAAGAACAGATAACGTACATTCCGGGTAATCAGCAGAACGAAGAGCAAGAGGATCAAGATGGTCAAGCCTGTACGGACGTAGATTTTATCCAATTCTTCTTGGATAAATTCGGTAGCGTCGTAACTGGTATGGATCTCGTAACCGGGAGGAAGCAAGGTGCGGATATGTTTCATTTCTTCCTTCACTTTCTTGGCTAATTGCAACTGGTTGGCAGTCTCTTCCGCACGGATAGACAGGTAAATAGAGTTTAAACCATTGATCCGGTAGTAACTTTGCGGGGCCTCTTCTTGCCGGGTTACCTTTATCAATTGATCCAGCCGGATTAAGCTACCATCTTTGTTTGCGACGGTGATATGCGATGGTTCGAACCCATTCGTGATCTTTTCCGGCATTAACGCCAGACGAATCCATTCCTTGCTGGTATCTCCTTGTCCCATATTAGCGGTTCCAAGGAACTCTTTTTTGTAATATTGGCTGATCGCCGATTGGATATCCTCTATCGTGATCCCCAGATCCCGTAGCTGGCGGCTATCGTATTCCAAGCGCCATTCCATAGGGGTCGCTCCGCTTACATCGATACGATAAATACCTTGCACGCTGCTAAGCCGGGGCTTTATCTGATCCTCGGCGAATCGCTGGATGAATATCGGGGTAGCGGAAGCGTTCAAGGTATAACTCATGAACGGGCGTGATTCCTTGTCGTCCGGACGGCTCATCTCTAAAATCGGATAACTTAATTCTTCCGGAAGGTCCGGCCACGTCTGTCTAACAATTGTTGATGCCTCAAAACGTGCGGCATCTATATTCGTATGTTTATCTAGTTCTAAAGTAATCCTTCCCCATCCGTTTCCCGAGGTCGAGGAGATCTCTTTGATTCCTTTGATACGGGCAAGCATCGCCTCCAACCGTGAGGTTACCTCCATCTCGATAACCCTCGCTGAGTTGGAGGGCATATTATAGCTGATACTTAATTTCGGCAGCGTACGGGAGGGAGATAGCTTGATCGGCAATAAAGGCACGAAAGCGATCCCCGCCAATGCGATACAAAGGAAGGTGACGATGATCGTAAAGGATGATATGTTCGGCTTAGAACCCATGCTCGTAATCAAATTCGTTGGCTAATGAGATGCCTGTCTCGAAATCATGTAAGGTGAGCTTACGTATTTTGTAATAGCTCAACCAATAATTTTGCAAGGCCGTGATATAATTACGTTGCGCTTCCTGTTGTCGGTTCAAGGAGAGCGTAAGGCTATTGATATCCGCTTTGCCGATCATGAAACGTTGCTTGGTCTCGTTATAGGCCATGATTGCGATGTCCAAAGCCTCCTCTGCGCTGGCGATCAGGTTTTGCTGTACATTGAAATCGCCGACAGTCATGATAACGTCTTCCTCCAGAGTGACTTCCGTCTGCCGTGCGGATATTTGCGTAACATTTAGATTGCTTTTGGCTATATTGTATTTACCCTTCCGTACTCCCCAGTCTATAAGGGGAATAGAGATAGAGATCGATACCAAGTCCTGCTGTAGCGGATTCTTGTAAACTTCCTTAAACTGGGTCGCTACTTGATTGAAACCGATACTGGCATTTAAGGATGCGTTGAATAAGGTTTCCTTCTTGGTCTTATCTACTTGTTGCTCGGCCTCTAGTACCTCTTGCCGCACTTCCAGAAACTTGGGGTTATTTTCCCGGGCTAACGTCAATGCTTGATCCACCGGAATATCCATATCATGGGGGCGTGACGGCAACCGAAGCCGTATCTCCGTATTCTTATCGAAATTCAGATACGAGGCCAGACTGAACATGGCTCGTTTCAAGGCTATATCGGCGTTTTGTAACGTGTTGCGGGCATTGATCGCATCCAGCTTGAGTGTCAGTAAATCCGCTTGGCTGATAGCCGCGATCTTATGCCGCTCTTGGCCGGTACGGTATAACGTATCGGTTGTCGCTACATTTTCTTTAGCCATATCATATTCTACTTGAGCCATGGCTAAAGAGAAAAAGTAGGTGGTGGCTTGCTCGCTGACGGTCTCGATATTATAAAGCAACTCTTTCTTTACTTTCTCATATTTTAGAGGCTCTATCTTCTTCTCCCACCGGAAAGGATTGTATCCCAATAAATCTTGGCTGTATCCGATACGGATTGGAACGGAGGTGAACTGATTATAAGTATTCGAGCCGAAATAGCGCATATACCCCAGATCCGTGTCCACGAAGAAACTACCACCCAGCATATCGAAGTTCTGTTTGATCTTTAAGTTTCCTCCCGCATAAAAGGACTGTTGCTTACGGTATTCGTCGATGTCTTTTTCTGAATCGTATCGTTTCGTGATATCCCGGTAATATTCGGCGGGCGTGATATTCAACGTAAGACTAGGCAGTCGCTCCGCCTTGTAATTGCGAAACTCCCAGTAACCGGATAAGAATAGGTTTTTCGTACGAAAAGCCTCCAGCGAGCTATCGGCGGCCAATGAGATCGTCTTCTCAAGGGAAAGGACGAGCGATTGGGCCGATACTCCTCCGACTAATAGCGAACAGAACGCATATAAAACTAGGAATGTCCTCTTGTATCTTTTTTTCATAATGCATGTCTCCTATAGATAAACCAATAAACCAAAGGGATAATAAATAAACTGACAGCCGTACCGATCAGCATCGCCGAGATCATGGCAATGGAGAGTGGCTTTTGCAACTCACTTCCCATATCGAACGTGAATAGTAGCGGTACCATACCGAATATAGTTGTCAATGAGGTCATGATAATCGGGCGCAGACGGCGACGACCCGCCTCATGGATCGCTTCCATCAAGGGTACACCTTCTTTCCGAAGCTCATTGATTGCGTCCAGTTTCAAGATAGAGTCGTTTATGATGATACCGCAAGTTACCACGATACCGATAGCACTCATCAGGTTTAAGGTATGCCCGCATATCCATAATACCAGTAAGGAGGCGGCTACGTCTATAGGTATTTCCAGCAGGACGATCAAGGGCTGCAAGAAGCTCTCGAATTGAGCCGCTAGGATAAAATACATCAAGAGGATGGATATGAACAAGATGACGACCAATTCATTCAGCATTTGTTGGTTCGAGAAGAAGCTTCCCGAGAAATCGATGTCCCAATTCGTCTTATCTTTGGATTCGCTGCGTACGAGTTCCCGAATATTTTCCATTAACTGTTCCGCATTCTCTACTTGATAGAAGCTAAAAGGAATATATTCCCCGTTCTTTCCAGCGGTGAGTATCTTCAAATCCTCTCCGGGAGTAATTTTTGTTACTGCGCTAAGAGGGACATGATTCGTCTTTTGGTTTTCGTCCGGTTGCGTACGGATTAACGTATTATGTAGGATATGATCGACCGTTTGCTCGTTTCCGGCTAGCGTGATCGGTAAATACTGTTGATAAGAGCGTAAGGTAGCGACTTCATTTTCCTTGAAGGCCGTCTTAAGTACCCGGTAGACCTCTTCATAGGAGATATTATAAAGTAATAGTTTCTGATGGTCTATGGATATGTTTAATTGATTCTCGAAAGCTACGCCAACGGGAGCGAGACCGGTCTTACTCTCTAGTGTTTTCTCTAGTTTTTGCAAAGTAGGGGCATCCGGAGCTTGTTCTTTGTTACGGGCATAGAACTCGGCTACGATATCGGCCTCACCGGTTACGAACAGTTTCTCAAACACAGTCTCCGGCGGAGAGAACGATAATACGGCTGTCGGGTAATTTCGCTTTACCCAAGCGGAGATTTCTTGTTGTAAAGGAGCGATAGCATCGGTCTCTTCTGTCTTAAAATAAAGTTCTACTTCCGAGATGGATAATTCTCTGTCTCGGTTAAGCAGGAATTGTTGCTGTCCGATATAGGCCGTGTGTTGCGCGCCTAACCGATCGGCCTCACCAAATAATTCGGTGACTCTCTTTCTATTCTCATCAATATGGATGTTCTCATTCCATTCAACATGTGCGATTAACTCATTCTGATCGATTTCCGGCATCCGGCTTTTGGGGATCGCATAGAATAGGATCGCGCAAAGGGGGATGGTGACAGCTACAAATAGTAGGCTGGTGGTCTTATGCTTGAATATGAAATCGACACCTCCGTCATAGAATCGATCCAGCGTATGCTCCTTGATTAAATTGTTTATTTTCAGATTGAAAAAGGAATGCTTGATCTCCGGTATGCTGTAAACTAATTTGTAAAGTACAGGCAGTAACATGATTCCGGTGAAATAAGAGACCATTAAACCAACCGTAACAGCAAACGCCTGATCGAAGAAAATCGCTCCCGCTATACCACTCATAAATACCAGCGGAACGAATACAGCGATCGTGGTAAATGTGGAACTAAGCATGGGGGTGATTACTTCTGTGGTTCCTTTTATACACGCTTCTTCCAGATTATCTCCTTTTGCCCGGTATTGCGCTATATTCTCCGTCACGATGATGGAACTGTCTATCATCATACCCAATGCCAGAATCAATCCGGATAGGGAAATGATATTTAAGGACATATTGAAAAGGTAGAAGAACAAGAAACTAATGATGATACTGACTACCATACTCAATCCGATTACCGCCGGGCTTTTTACGTCTCCGAGGAAAAGGATTGCCACGATGCAGATAAACAAGAAACCTAACGATAGGTTCTGTTTGAGGTTGGAAATCGTATAATCCAATAACTCCGTCTGGTTTCTTGTGATCGTAAATTCGATATCCGGGTAAATGGACTTGAAATAGTCGGTAACCTCGGCGAGCGCCTCTTTCATATTGTCCATATTCTCATCCGCTTGCTTGATAACGGCTAATGTAACGGCCCTTTCCCCGTTGGCTAGCGATAAGCCGGTTTCTTTTTCCGGTACGACAGCTACTTTTGCCAGATCTTTTATCTGGAAGATCCGGTCATTCTTACGGATATAGATATTTTGTACGTCTTCCGGTGTACGTAATAAGGTAGAAAATTTGATATTGTACTCATAATAACCATCCCGTACGGTCATGCTTCCCGGCTCTATATTGTTGGCAGACAAGGCTGATCCCAAATCATTTAACGTAATATCAGCCATATCCAAGAGCTTCATATCCGGTACGATCTGTAATTGCCGTCCTAATATGCCCGTGATATCCACCATTGCGACTTCCGGCAACTGTTCGATCCTTCGTTTGATTACTGTTTCCGCGAATTGGCAAAGATCGAGGAAAGCGGCATCATTTTCAATTGTCTTGAGTGTGAGGTTGAGGCAAAACACCGGAATGTCCGTAGCGCTCGCCTTGACCACCCGTGGACGTTCTACCTCACGGGGCAGGTAATTCATGGCGGCGTCTATTTTCTCATTGACCTCTATAAAGGCAAGATCCGTATTCGTGCCAAAGTCGAAGCTAAGGCGGATAATACCCGCTCCATCGCGAGTCTCGCTATGGATATCCCGTAATCCTGCCACTTGCATCAATTGCAAACGGACCGGCTTTACGACAGTATTTTCCAATTCCCGTGCGGATGTATTTTGTCCGGATATCTGAACGGTAATCTCAGGTATGGCGATATCAGGCAATAAGGAGACCGGTATGGTGAAATAAGTCACCAACCCCACGATAAAGCAGGCCGTAAAAGCCATCAATACCGCTATCGGACGTTGTAGCAGGAAGCGAATCATACGCGACTAATTTTCAATTCTCAATTCTCAATTTTCAATTACCTTGACCGGTGACTCATGCGCCAGATTAATATTGCCGCTTGTAATCACGACATCCCCTTCTTTCAATCCTTCCAAAAGGGTATAACTATCCGCGTTTTCCAGTCCGGTACGCACGTAGTTCCAATAAGCGTGCCCATCAACTAAAGTAAATACGACTTGTTTTCCGGAACGTAATACCACAGCCGTTTTAGGTACGACCAATTGCTTCCCAAGCGAGCGTTGTACGCTAACCCGTACATTCATGCCTTCGAATAATTTACCTTTGTCGTTTACCGCCGCTTTCACTTGTACCATCCCGTTCTCATCCACTAGCGGGTTGATCTCGGATATACGTCCTTCAGTCTTTAAGCTGGTGGTGGCGAAAGGGGTAACTTCCACTTTATCTCCGTTTTGGATAAGCGGCAACTCACTTTCCAATACGGTGAAAGAGGCTTCCAGACTATGAGGATCGATAACGGTACAGAATGCGTCCGTCGTAGACGCCACGTTCTCTTGTTTAGCGAAAAGGTTTGCGATAATACCGTCGAAAGGCGCGATTAGCGTCGCGTTCTGTTCCTCATATTGGGCAAGTTGATATTGGGCGAGCGCCAGATCATATCCACTTTTTACCCGTGCTAGGTTGAGCGTCGCAGGCGGGACTTTCGCTGAGTCTTCCAGCATATATCCTTGACCGATCAATACGTCTTTTAATTCAAGCCTCGCTTTCTCTAGGGCATCTTTGGCTTGCGCTGTTTTGTTCGTGAGCCGGAAAGTAGCGAGTTCCGCTATTTTCTGTCCTTTGTTTACTCGGTCTCCGTTCTTCACGTAGATACGGGCGATGGGTTCCGCCGACTCAAACCGTAAGTCCACCAACTTGCGAGCGGATAATTTACCATTGCTTATCAACTCATGATTAAATTCCGTTTGCTTCAATGTCATGATCGTGACTTCGTTCGCCTCATCCGGCAATACGGTCTCTACGGAATCTTGTGTGGCATCTGTATCTTTCTTTTCTCCACCGCATGCGCTTAAACAGAATAAAAGCGTAAAGGTCAACAATTTATAGTATTTCATACTCGTATGATTGATCGGTTTGTACAATTTATCATTCGCAAATATAAGTATTTATTGTTACGATGTAGTCGTAATTGCTATAAAAATAAGGATATTGTATTCATATTGATGTGTTGTTTAACATACTTCGTGCTTTCTCTTTCATTTCTTTAATAGCGGAACTTTCCACTTTGGGTTTCTTAGTTAATACGGAATCAATCGCCATTTTCAATTTTGCAGGTTGAAAATAAGATGGTTCCGTATAAAGATTCATTAACAGATAATACGGATAGATACGTTCCGGTAAAATATCAATGGCATGTAACAGGTGCTTTTCCGCTTGTCGGTATTCACCTAAACACTGCTCATTTTTAGCCATTACGTAATAAAGCATGGGATCGGAGCTTAATAAGACAGCTCTCTCCAGATATTCATTCGCTTTCTCATATTGTCCGGTTTTGCTAAGAGATTGAGCGGCCTCGAAAAGGAATTCCGGTTTATGCTTCAATAATGGATACAAAGGTTCATATACCTCCAAGGCCGCTTCGTAAGCTTTATTATTGTAAAACATTTGCGCCTTATTCCATTGTTGATAAGCCTTATAATGATCTTTTTGCATCCAGAACAAACCAATTCCAAGGATAGCGATTCCCATAAAAAATATCTGTTTGCCCCATCTATGGCCATTTGATTCGGCTTGGTTCTCACGGATCTCATCCTTGTCCGGTGTTACGCTCATCACCCCTAGGAATATCAATACTACCCAAAACTCCGGCAATTGTAATGGATAAGAAGAGAAGGCGAATATAGCCAGAGACATCAATCCCCCGCAACAAGCATACCTTTTGTTCTTTATTCCTTTATAAAATAGAAGCCCCAGCCAGCCTATAAATAGGGCTAATCCTACTAACCCCTGTTCTAATCCAATCTGCAAGTATTCATTAAATGCGTACTCCGGGCATCCGGCAACCAACTTTTCCTGTTCAGTCGCTTTTCCCGAAGCCATGTATTCCGCTTGTGTTTCAGCGTAAGCGGCAGGGAACCCACCTAGGCTGGTACCTGTAATCGGTTGTTTTTGTATCGCTTTCGTCGTGATCTTCCACATCAGAAACCTTCCGTCTGCCGAATCTTTCTTTAATGTATAGAGTGATGCGCTCCCGCCAAGAAGCAATATGCCGCCTAGGATACCGCCTATGATATACCACCTTTTGTGTTGTCTCAGTCTGGTCGCTGCCTGTTTCCTGTCAAGGCGGTACAGGGCATATACCCAGGCGCAAGAAACGACCACCGCTATCCATGCCGATCGGCTCATTCCCGCAGGAAGTACAACGATTGCTGTGCCTATACATCCCATGGACAGGTAATAGGGCATATTTCGTTTGGACTGTTCCAGCAAGATGCCAAGAGCCACCGGTAATGTGATCGCCAAATATCCGGAATAAGGCCCCGGATTGAAAAAAGAGCCGGTCAGCCGAAACAGGGAATGGTTCGAATAGGCCCATCCCTGTAATTGACGGAAGCCCCAGATGGCTTCTATAAGGCCTGTCGCGATAAAGAACATTGAAAAATATCCTATGAGCACCGGATATTCATGGAACACCTGCCGAAGCAGATACCACAAGACAACCATTTGTCCGATAAACAGGAGCTTTTCCGGCTCCGGGTGTATGGAGTAGGGATAAGAGAGGAGGATAAGCCCCAAGAGGGAAAGGGGGAGGATATCCACGTAAGTCCATGGGCACAGCCCCTTGCTTGGATTCAACCACAAACCTTGTAGGGACACGGCGGATAAGAACAGGGCGATTAGTTGAATCCAAAAGGTTTTCTCTGTCACCAAGTGTGTGGATAGCATTCCCAATCCTGCGAAAGGGGCGCTTAGCAAAAGTGTCCC
Source organism: Parabacteroides sp. B2-S-102 (assembly GCF_023656665.1). Classification (NCBI taxonomy): domain Bacteria; kingdom Pseudomonadati; phylum Bacteroidota; class Bacteroidia; order Bacteroidales; family Tannerellaceae; genus Parabacteroides; species Parabacteroides sp. B2-S-102. The sequence goes on from NZ_JAMOKM010000013.1 coordinate 75,208, forward strand.
GAGTAGGGTATATACGCCGAGTTTCAACAGCTCTTTCATGGTTAATATCTTTTTACCGTATCGTTTTCCACCAAAAAGATACGATCTTCCGCAGCCTTTTCCGGTCGCGAGATCATCGCTTTCAACAGGCTCCCTTTAGGTATCTTGCGAATGAGGATGCCACCGGGTATCGTGTCTGTCGGGAAATATCCGTTTTTAAAACACTGCTGTTCCTGTTCCCAATAAGCGAGTGTATACGGCACTTGCTGTTGATACGGGTTGTCCGAGGCGATAAAGATGGAATCGGTTCGGGCCGGATCGGGCTTAATTTTCGTGATGATCCCCGTATTGCTCACATGGAAAGGGGATGTGATGAAGCGTAGTGAGCCATAAGCCTCTTTGTCATATTCGGCGATGATAAACACATCATCGCCTACGATCTTCGGGAAGGTACAGCGGTTGCCGATCCGTTCGCTCATGGCGAAAGGCCTCCAGTTACCATGATTATAGGTACAGAGGTAAATAGGTGCTCTTTTTGATCTCACCGGGAGGTCGCAAGTCGTATGGATATCTGCGACAGGTGGTAGGTATTGCTCCGTGACAGCGGTCAATAACGGATTTTTTAAGAACGTACGGTATTCATCGGTCGACTCGGTCGTTACCGGATGTAAGGGGGCGAATCCGTATCTGTAAACCTTGGCCGGGGTCAAGAACGGCTTGGTTAGGTTGTAGATCAAGGAATCCGGGCCTTCGTACTCCGGAGCGAAAGGTAGGAATCGCCCATCCTCGTTTAAGAATGCGCACCAATAATGTTCCCCGTTCCTACGAGTCCAGATCGTATGTTCTGCTACAGTGGGAATACCGGCCGCACGCATCAGCTGGATACCATACAAGACTACCCCATCACAACGTCCAACCCCTGTCCGGTGGATCTCCTCTGCGGTTGGATAGTGGATGGGTATCTCCGTTTGATAGGTGACTCGGGTTCGTAGTATCTTTTGTAACCTCACGGCCGCATCGTACGTGTTATCAATATGCGAACTATCCAGCAAAGGGAGGTACGTCCGCATCAGCTCCTCACGTAAACCGGAGAGCGGTTCGTATAACCCCCGGTAGGGAAGTATATACCTGCAAAAATTCTCGAAACTTACCGATTTATTCCAGGGCTTGGGCCACGCCTGAAACGCCAGCTCGATATTACGGATTAGATAGTCCGAGGATAGGGTGGTGATGTCTGATACCCTCTCTCGCTTCTCATATCCGAAATGATAGACCATATTGCGTATCAAAAAGCGGGCGGCCTCTCTTTTTAACGAATCCCCTTCATAGTATTTGATGACATATTCCAACTCTTTCCTGTTATCGCCGGCTTGCGACAACGCATATTCCAACATACTTTCTTCTTGGCTTTTTGAGAAACCGCAAGAGTGCAGACAGATCCAAGCGCATACATATAAAATAAGCTTATTCATAATTCTTCAATTGTTTCGAATATTTTTCCAAAAACGTCCCTTTCTGTATTCCCCCGTGTAAGGGTCAACGGATTTCCACACTTTCCAAGCTACCCCTACGATAAATTCCTCCGGTATAAGTCCGAGATAACGGGAATCTCTAGAGTTTTCTGTCTTATCTCCGGCCACGAAGTAATAGTTGCTTTGGAACTGGTATTGTCTTACCTGTTTGTCTCCTATATAAACTTTACTATCTTTCCACGATAGGGAATCTTTTGATTCCCACTCGATCATTTGTTTGTATAGCTTATAATTTGTTTGATTCACGGTAATTCTATCCCCTTTTCGGGGGATATACAAAGGACCGAAATCATGAACATTCCAATTGAATGTAGAATCAAAAGGGAAACAACGGTAGACACCGTCCGGCATCCGATCCGCTTTTTGTCTGGATAAGTTCGCTTGACTTTCCACATTCCCCAAAGGCTCTTTTGTATGGTTGTTTCGGTAGAATCCCTGTTCGATCCGGATGGAGTCTCCCGGTAACCCGAGGCAGCGTTTGATATAATATTGCATGATGTGCATTTCGATCCGCTCCCATGAATAGGGATGCGGGTAGTTGAATACGAGAATATCATTCCGTTTGATTTGCCCGACTCCGGGTACTCTGTATATATCTACCCGCTTCCCTTTCATAGATGCGAAAATATTGAATAACCTAGGTCCGGCTATCCATTTGTTTACTAATACTTGATCTCCGGTTTGGAGTTGAGGCTCCATGGAATCGGAAGGGATTTTGAACGTGCTGAAACAGAAGATGAGGAGGAATGCGTATATGCAACCAATACCAAATACCCCATAAAATATAAGTGTCAGATATCGTAACATCTGATTTATATTTGTTTTGTATATACGTTTTTCTATTCCCATTCTTTTATGTTCATGCCTCATTTCCTAAATCCAAATTCTTTGGATATCAGTCATCAATAGTCGAACACTACGATATGATATTCCGGATCATCACTGATACCATAGATCTTCCGTTTTTGATTGTCTACAGCGATGGAGGAGACTCCTTGGTCTAATGTGTAATGGCATTCAAGGCTACCGTCCCATCCGATTACAAATAATTCTTTGCATAATATATTGTAATTAGGCTCTGTCACCATTTTTCCATTATAAAGAACAAATAAACTATTCCCCACGTTTACAGGACTATAAAAAGCGTCTCTATAAGTTTGCGGGCTCGCTTTACTTCCGATAATGTCTCCATCCCTAAATTCTTTGAAAACAGATGCGAAATGATCCGGTCCCCGTAATTGTTTTTCCAAGGTCCCGTTCACGTTATAGATGCAAATTAAATCAGTGAAGTAGTGAGTGATTGCAACCTTCTCTTTTCGGTTGGTGGTTAGGTCTGCCCGAAACGCATTGATTAATTCGGCAGGAGTATACTCCTGCTCAGTTTTAGGATAAGTACCGAAATCCATCGTTTTCTTACCTGTTTGATCAAAAAGGAATCCAGGACTCGTCTCTTGATAGGATACGCCTAAGAACCCGTTGCCCAAGCTTCGAATATTGCTCCATAGCGGTTTTGTATCTAGGGAGATACGGCTGGCGTATTCCGGTTCTTTTCCACTGGTAAATTCCGGGATAGAGTAAGTGAAAATCGTAGAGGTCATCATATCAAAAATGACTACGGAATCGTTCCGATTGACGAAACATGGTGTCATCATCTCTTTAGGCCCTTGTCCTACAGGAATACATTCTCCTTCCTTATGTGCCGTATTGAGGTTGAAGATGTGGAATTGTTTTTCCGCCCCTTGATTGCAAGTAACTAGGAAGGAGTCGAATAATTGGATTTGTGAAGGTCGTAAAATAAGACTGTCAAATTCAATAGTTTTTCCGGATAGTGATTTTCGGACTTTGAAATCACTTCTCTGGAAGGTTATGTTTTTGTCATCTTGTTTTTGATCATCGGTACAAGCGATGAATACTAATAGGATGAGTGAAAGATGTAAGATAATGTATTTCTTCATGATACTGATTTTTTAAGGAGGGCATGCCAAATTAAGGGATTGAACACATTTTCTTCTTGCTCAAGATACCTAGAGTCTATGAAATACAAATTAAAAATCAATGAGAAAACATCTGCATTCCATTGATTTACCGACTGTATTCCATTGTGATTTTTTTCGTTTTGGCACACCCTCCTTTGATTAAATTTTAGTTCCAACGTCCCGGTATGTAAGTGGATGTCCCATCGGAATATTTGATAATACATCCTCCCCCAGAGTAACTGCAATATCCGCTTCCACCTTCCCCACTAGCCAATGCCTCCACATTGTCAAGCGCTAAATCAGAGAGTTTAATCTCGTTTTCACTCTGGTTGATGTTCCATGCCGCAGCTACTGCTACGACTGCCATTACGGCTATTCCTAAAATCTTTTTTCTCATGATATTTCTTTTTTATAGTTTATGTTTTTGAGAATTTAATCTCTTGCTTACTATTCTTCTGCAAAATAAGGATATTCTCGAATTCCTCTTTCAATTTAATTTACTACTTTTGTGTCACCTCCTTTCTGCTTCATGGGTAAAAGTGGGGTGGGAGGCTTGCTTGTGATCGTTCCAATATATCCGGCAAGCTCTCCCTTCTCTTTTATTTATTGAGCCATCCCCCGAATGTTTAATTTTATCAGTTGATTCGTATTGCATTTCACGGTAATCGTCTCGTCAAAGACTCCTTTGTCTTTCGGTGTCATGATGGCTCTTACTTGAAGGGTCTCACCCGACTTGGCAGGATGTTTGTCGAAAGATGGGCGGGCACAGCCGCAGGTTGTAGCCGCGTCTAGTATGACTAACGGGTTATTTCCTGTGTTTGTTAATCGGAAAACAGCTTCTTTGCTTTCTCCCATTTGGATAGTTCCTAGCTGTATGGATGCCTCTTCCACTTTCACGGTGGTCTGTATTTGTGAAGCGGGTTGTTTTCCGGTGATCTCTTTTAGGTATAGCTCCCGGATATTCGGGTTGTGGATAGGATTTCCTATCACTACGACCTTATTGTACTTATCCAATAGGAAGGTTTGAAATCTCCCATCGGCCGGGAAATGATTTAGTTCGTTCAGCTTGTCGGATTGATCCAGACAGATAGGTTTGTCGAAATTGTCTTTTTTCAATAGATACCGTATTTCTTTCTTATCATCGGACTGGAAGAAAAACAGGAATGGAACCGTTCCTTGGGTAATGGAGTCGGTGTATTGAATCAGTTCTTTCCATCGGTGCAGTTGGAGTTTGCAACTGGTACATCCTATGGAATTCACGAAAACCAGCACCTTGTGGGGGGATTTTGGCAGGGTGAAGTCTACCGTATCGGTTGCAAACCGTGTAAAGACCATGTCTTTCGGAAATCGTATCTCTTTTCCTTGCCATTCGGATACTAAATGCTTGATCTCGTCTTTTTTCTTGTCTTGGCAAGCTAGAAGGAATAATAATAGTATGATTAGATTTAAGTATTTCATGATATTTTGTCGTTATATTTTAAATGAAAGAATCGGATCGTTGCTGTTTACATCCGTGGCGAGGATCGTTCCCGTATCCTCATCTACGTTGATACCGTAAATGGCATGGTCGAGCACATATTTCCGGACGGGGTTTCCTTTGAGGTCGAATACATAGATATATCGTCCTCCATCCTCAATCTCTTCCCCTCGTAGGTATGCTTGTTCGATATCTTTGAAGCTACGCCCATGGAATACGGCATAAATGAAATGGTCTGTGATATGGACATCACTAAATCCCATGATGCCGGTTGGAATTCCCTCCGATCGTGAGATTGCGAATTGAGGTTCTCCATTAGGCCCATACCGTACGGTTTGTGTAGTATCTGTGAAGTTGTATATTTCTAATGCCTCTCCTAGTTGGGTTGCCATGACCAAGATGCCTTTTTGGGGATTATAGTCGAAGAAGCTTCGCCACGCTTGCGCCAATGCAGGGCGTGCGATGTCTTCATAATTATTTTCAGTCGGGATCTGATTAGCGGAGTGAATCCATTTCCCTTCTCGGTCTGTCCACTTTTGTCTATATTCACCGAGGTAGTCAGATACCAAAAAGCCCGATTCCATCGGGTAAAAGTCCAATGCCCTAACCAGCCGCTTGTCCATATCGATCGTTTCTACGGGGATGATGTTGTTCATATTTTGTTCAATCTTCCACCGGGTTGTTCGCATTTTGTTCGCATCGAGCGTCCAGATAGAATCCTTGGAGATAAACCGGAAGCAATCTGCCGATACCATTTCTTCGGGTCCCTCGCCTCGTTTGCCAAACGATGTCATATATTCCCATTCGGGGTAAGAGAAGGCATGGAAGAAATAATCTACGTTGTGCAAGTCCATGATAATAGCGATACCATCCTTGACCGCTACCCGGAAAGGATAGCGGAACAAGGCGGTATCTAGGTGGATAACCTGCGCATTTAATGCCTTTTCATCGGGAAAATCCTCGTAGCGGGGGAAGTGCCGTGAGGATTCCGAACAGGATACCAGACTACCTATTAATAGAACTATGTACACGTAGTAGTTCATGTGTTGTTTTAACGGTTGTATATATATTTGTAATATCCTCCATTACATGATAGAGAGCCAGCCATATAACAATCTTTGGATCCACTTTCACCGGAAGCTAGCGCTTCAATATTAGAGAAAGTAAGATCTGAGAAATTTTGTTTTCCTTCTTTCAAAAGAAAATACGAAGCACACAAGGCGCAAATGAAAATGATAGCGAAAGCTTTCTTGAAAGTAATTTGTTTCATGTCGTTTCTAATTTTTGTTATAAACGTACGGCTTGGTCTTTGGATAGCCAATCTTTTTAGGTGACTTTTAGCTGACAGTTGAAAAATAAGCCTTTTGTCTACCTATAGTCATCTTTCATCTTGCGAGTTGAATGAATTTATTCGTAGAAAGGGATGGAAAACGTATCTTTGCAGTTTCAACGAGGAATAATTATGGAGAAGCAAAATTGGAAATTTTATTGGAAGTGGAGTGTATTTGTTCTGATGACGATGATTTGCTTGTTGTCTTTTTATAAATCATACCAAAATGTAAAGTATGAATTACAAGAAGAGTCTCAAACGTTATTTCAGCGGGCAGTTCAAGATGATACAAATAGGCGGATAAAAGATTTAGGGGATGCTTTTTGTTTTTCCTATTCAGGCGCTAATCGATTGGAACGAGATAGCATTACAATCAAGACTGCCGATGCGATTATACATATGAGGAATAATAAGGAGGTGGCACGGAGGATGTCTTCACAGGAGAAGTCTGATTTTTGTCTCCAACATTGTTTGTCTATGGAGAATCCGATTCAAGTAACCTTGCTGGATAGCGCTTTTCGTGCATCTTTGTATGAACATGCGATTTCGGCTCAGACCGTAACTTGTTATACCTTTATAGACAAGACGGAATGTAGCTCTTCAGATACTTCTTTTTATCAATCTTTCATACCATTAAAAGATATTGTTTTTGGAGCGAATCGGACGATCGTTTTACAAGCGTTTGTTCAATTTCCTTTCCTTTATATAGTAGGTGAAGTGTTTTTGCGAAATATATTTTGGATTCTGGCAATGGTTATTCTCTGGGTTATTGCGATTGTCTTGACATGGAAAAGACCAAGGATAAATATCTTACCGCTACAAGAAGCACCTAAAGAGATGATACAAATAACAGAAGATATCTTGTTCGATGAAACACATGGCGTATTGCATTATCATAGGCATCGTATCGAATTGGCAAATCAACGGCTGAAACTGTTTTGTATTTTATTAGAACATAAAGGATATTTCATTGAGTCCGATCGGCTGAAAGAAGAAATCTGGCCTGATGGAAGTGTGTCCAAAGACGCTCTTACCGCTACGGCTAAAAGGCTTAAAGAGGATTTGTCTCCTATTCCGGGTTTGGTGATAGAGAGTGCTCGGGGTAAAGGATATTCGCTAAAGATCGTTTCGGGAGAGTAAATTCTCTATCTCAACGTTCATTTGATGGTTTATTTGTGTGATGAGCTTGCTATCGGCAGTAGTACTGACTTGGCTAAGTAATATATACTGACTTGCCCAACACAGTATATATTACTTAGCTAAGTCTGTATTGGTCTTAGGATTGCCAATCTTTTGGGCTGACTTTTAGCTGATAGTCCCAGAATAAGAGGCTTGCCAGTCTAAGGTCACCTATTTATATCGTGAGTTGAATGAATTTGTGCAAACAATGTTAATTATTTTTGTCCGGGTGAATCTCGTTCATGAATAAGATAGAACATGGTCAACCTCTTTTATTACTAAGTCGCAAACTGGTCAACCTGCTTTATAAATAAGACGCTAAGTAGTCAACTAAAAACGTTAACATACAGGGGTATTGTTGTTTCTCGTAGGGAAAACAATGGTTTCTCCTATAGGAAACTTTAGTTTCTTCCTAGGGAAACAAAAGTTTTCCGCCTATGAAACTTTTGTTTTATAACTGGAAAACTTTTGTTTTTGCCAATAAAAACTGTAAGCTATTGTATGTTAATGCTTTATAGGTATCAAGAAGACTGCTGAAGTGATGAAATACGGCGAGTGTAAGAAGATCGTTCTGTTTTGTGGTGAAAAAGCGTAAGTGATTGTAGATAGGATCGGATTATTGTAGATGTTTTTTTATCTGCAATCATGGGTTAAACATCATATAACCAGATGTCTATATGCGAAGTTGTAGATGTTGTAGATGTTTTTGATTATTTATAGGAAAGGATAGGGTGGTAAATTAATAGTGAGTGGGACGAGAGCGTTTTTAAGCAGATAGCCTTAGGGCAATTTATATAAAGGTATTTGCACGATACGATGTGCAATTTTTATACAAAATTGCACGATACGATGTGCAATTTTGTATATTTGTCCTTTAAACATGAATCGATATGGAGACCTTATTTCGTTCCTTTAGAACTCAATTAGAGCATACTTCGACAGAAGTCGTGCGTTTTCTTCACGATCAGATCGCATGGGATAGCCGATTGGTTGCGATTTTAGGTGCTCGTGGTGTTGGGAAGACTACCCTATTGTTGCAGCATATCAAATTGTATGATCGTGAGGATGAGTCTTTGTATGTTACGGCAGATGATTTCTATTTTACCAAGTATCGGTTATTCGACATGGCTTATCAATTTTATAATCTGGGTGGGAAAAAACTTTATATTGACGAGATTCATAAATACAAAGATTGGTCTAGGGAGGTGAAGAATATATACGATCAAATTCCTGGTCTTCAAGTTATCTATACAGGTTCGTCTATTCTTGATCTGGAGAAAGGTGGTGCGGATTTAAGTCGCAGGAAGGTAGAGTATAGATTACCCGGACTTTCTTTTCGGGAATATTTGAATATATCGCAGGGGTGGCAGCTTCCATCGTATTCGTTGGAAGAGATTCTTGCTGGGAAGGTTGAGTTCCCTTATAAGGAAGCTCGTCCACTCAAATTATTTAATGATTATTTATCGACAGGTTATTATCCATTTTTTCAAGATACGGAATATCTCTTGCGTCTGCGTAGCGTGATTAACCAAATGGTGGAATCTGATATTCCGATTTTTGCGGATATGACGGTGGCTTCTGCCGTAAAGTTGAAGAAATTATTATATGTATTAGCTCAAAGTGTCCCTTTCAAACCAAATTATACGAAGTTGGCGAGAGATTTGGATATCAGCCGGAATGTGTTGCCCGACTACATGAGTTATTTGGAGAAGGCAGGTCTGGTTAATTTACTGCGAGAAAAAGCGCAGGGCTTGAAATTATTGGAGAAAGTAGAGAAGATCTATCTGAATAATACGAATCTGGCTTATGCGTTGTCGGAGCAGGTACCGGATATCGGTTCCGTGCGTGAGACGGTTTTTCTATCTTGGATGCGAGTCGTATGCTTCGTTACTTCTTCTGCGATTTCAGACTTTGAGATAGATGGCCGAACCTTTGAGATTGGGGGAAAGAATAAGATGCGGCAACAGATCAAGCAAGCGGCGGATGGGTATGTGGTGAAAGATGACATAGAATATGCTTTCCGCAATATGATTCCTTTATGGATGTTTGGCTTTATCTATTGAATATCCATCAAGGTCTTGCCACGATCATTACATAATCCCTCTCGAACACTTTAGGATCGTCTAAGAATTTGATCAGGTCTTTTTGGCAGGAGGAGCCTGTGCGTTTAACGGTCTCACGCATTTCGGTGACGGTACGAATCATATAAACACAGTCATCGGTTTGTCCGTCTGGCCAGAACGGAAGTCCATCATCTATATCATTGATAAATCCTCCGGAGCTTTTGGGTAAGGCGTATGTTTTCTTCTCTTTCTTGAGATAGACTACTCGATGGGTGATAACCGGTTTGTAATCGTCCAGCCATCCCAGCCAATTATAGATGGCGGGAGAACCTTTTTGAAAGACTCCCATAAATAGCCCATTCGGATTCTCCAAGAAAGAACGAAGACCGGTCGGTTTATCTTGATTGTCTTTATGAAGCGCATATAAAGGGGTGATCGAGTGGGAACTTGAAAGCTGGTATACCGTATCTCGATAAGGAATCAAGAAATTTATTCGGTCTTGATCCGTATTCCAATAAAAGGTTTGAAACCGGGTGATCGTATCCGGAGAGACGTTAATATCTTTGGCATCCGCAAGGATGAATTTGCAAAGCGTATCTCCTCGAAGGTTGAATGTCGTTATTCCTTTCGGGATTTTAGAGCCTTCCGCGTAATCACAAAGCATATATCCCGAGGAGGAGAAGCCTACTATTTGACTGGCATCCGCATTTATCGAATATTTGGTAGGCAGGTTTTCGGGGAATATATAATTCTGAATGGTCAGCATCGTATCTAATGTGGGTAATTCCCCGATACATGGCCTTATATCGTTGAATGTGGTCGAATCTTTTTTATTGTCTTGGTCGAGGCCGCTCAAGGCGCAGTACATACGGGTTGTTTTCTTGTCGTAAAATAGATTAAGGCCGTTCATCCCATGGTTCCATTTATAATCCAAGGCCTTAAATCCATATCGTTTGCTGGGAATGCCTTGCTTACGATAATAAATACGTGGGTTATTGAATGTGATAAAAGCGTCGCTATCCGGAATAGCGATCGCTTGTGTTACCGTGTAACGAGCGTCTCCAACATTATAATATTCCAGCTTAGAGGCTATTTGACTCAGTTTCAACATCGCTGGATGGTCCAGCGCCTTTTCTATATCAATGAGGGCCGGAGTTGTCGAACGATTATACTCCGCTTCATATTGGGGAGAGGTGGGTTGATTCCTTTGTTGGCAACTATTCAAGAGCAATGCAAGGAACAATAAGCATGTTGAGAACTTGGTGATCATGATTGGATACGTATTGTTTCTCGCAAACATATGTAAAATAATTGATTGTAACAAATGATTTTACGAATTTATCATAGATTTGCGATAGCCCCGTAGAATAGTATCTAGAAATGATGCCTGTATATGATTTTATGATTTAGCGTTCTTTTTCTTAAGCGGAAGCCTTGGGAAAAGCTTTCGAAAACGAACTAGGTGGCTTGTTACGTTACTTCCTGCGATAATGAGGGTAACGGCTAGGATGATCAGGATGATTCCGCAACACAATCGTAACGTTAATGATTCACCGAAGACAGTCACTCCGAAGAATACGGCGGTCAACGGTTCCAAAGCTCCGAGGATAGCCGTCGGGGTGGAGCCGATATATTGGACCGCCAGTGTCGTGCAAAGGAAAGAGATAGCGGTTGGGAATATGGCTAGAGCGATCAGGTTACCCCATAAATACCAATCATGGACAATGTGAAGGCTCCTGCCGAAATCTATACGGACTAAAAACAAGGTCATTCCGAAAAGCAAGACATAGAACGTAAGTTTCAACGTAGCGATATTCTTCAATAGCGGACGATTCGCGCCTACGATATAAATAGCATAGGAAAGAGCGGAAGCCATGACCAACAGGACACCGGTTAAACTAAGAGTCGTTCCGTCGCCACTTTTATAAAGTAAGCCGATACCGCCTAATGCCAGCAAGATACAAAAGATGGTTTGTAACGTTAATTTCTCCTTGAAGACAAACGCCATGATCAGCGCCACTAAGATCGGATAGACAAACAGCAAAGTCGAGGCGATGCCTGCTTCCATATAATTATAGCTTTGGAATAACGCTAGGGAAGAGAAGGAAACCAACAGCCCCATGAGGATTAAAGGAACGATCTCGTTGGGTTTCAACTTAAAGTTCCGCCCTCTCGCTTTGATCATGATACCCAATACCGGGATCGCGAATAAATATCTGAAAAACAGGACTGAATCCGGATTCATACCGGCTTTATACAAGGGTAGGGCGAACAAGGGGTTCATTCCATAAGTCGCGGCGGCGATAGCCCCTAGAACATATCCTTTTGCTTTTGCATTCATGATTAAAAATATTAGCGCGCAAAAGTAGTATATTCATGATAAATATTATATATTTGTAGATTATCATTTCAATAAATCGTTAACTAAAAAGTAATAAATATGCCTCCAGCAGCAAGATTGACAGATATGCATACATGTCCTATGCAAACCCCGGCTTGGCCATCACCGATACCCCATGTAGGCGGTCCTATCGTAGGGCCGGGAGCGGCGACTGTTCTAATCGGCAAGCTACCGGCGGCGGTAATGGGGGATAGTTGCGTTTGCGTAGGTCCTCCGGATACGATCATTAAAGGATCTTCCACCGTGATGATCTGCGGTAAACCTGCCGCCAGAATGGGAGATACGACAGCTCACGGAGGGCAAATCGTATTGGGATGTCCCACCGTTATAATAGGTGGTTAGGAGGATCTGCGGCATATAATATATGTATATTGTGAGAATATTACTATCTTTGCCGCCACTTGAAAACTAAAAATAACAAGACATGGAAACAGTAGTAAGTGGAATCAGACCAACAGGTAATCTGCATCTAGGCAATTACTTTGGCGCGGTAAAGAGTTTCTTGCGGATGCAAGATGAGTATAATTGCTTCTTCTTTATCGCTGATTGGCATTCGTTGACTACTCACCCGCATCCTGACAATATACGAAATAGCGTAAAGACGATCCTCTCGGAATATCTGGCTTGTGGTATCGATCCGGAAAAAGCTACCATTTATATTCAGAGCGATGTGCCGGAGGTGGTAGAGTTGTATCTATATTTGAATATGAACGCCGGTATCGGCGAGTTGATGCGTACGGCTTCCTTTAAGGATAAGGCCCGTCAGCAGTTGCATATCAGCCGGGAAGGATGTGAAGGCGATGTAGAGAAAGAGATTTTTAATGAAGGTAATAAACATAGCGTAAGCGCTGGTTTGTTGACTTACCCGACCTTGATGGCCGCCGATATTATTATCCATAAGGCGTTGAAGGTTCCTGTAGGTAAGGATCAGGAGCAGAATATGGAAATGGCTCGTCGTTTCGCCCGCCGTTTCAATTCTACCTATGGAGTAGATTTCTTCCCGGAACCAGCTTCGTTCCATTTGGGCGATAAGTCCGTGAAAGTACCGGGCTTGGATGGTTCCGGTAAGATGGGCAAGAGTGAGGGTAACGCGATCTACTTGATCGATGATGAGAAAACAATCAAGAAGAAGGTTATGAAAGCGGTTTCCGATGCGGGACCAACCGAGCCGAATAGCGTGAAGCCCGAGCCGATCGCCAATTTATTCACGATGATGGAAATTGTCTCCGAGAAAGAGACCTATGATTTCTTTAATGAGAAATACAATAATTGCGAGATCCGTTACGGCGATATGAAAAAGCAGTTGGCCGAGGATATCAATAAGTTCTGCGCTCCGATCCGTGAGCGTATCTTGGATATGGCCGCCAATACGGAATATCTGGATAAGGTAGCCCGTATGGGTGCGGAGAAAGCTCGTGAGAGCGCTTCTAAGACTTTAAATGAGGTACGCCAGATTATCGGTTTTCGTCCATATTGATGCTTATTAATTAAAAATAAGAAAAAGCGTTTAGGGATAAGTCCTTAAACGCTTTCTTTTTATTAAAACCATTATAAAGAACCTGAAAAGCGATTTGTTAAAAAGAAAAGGTTGTTACTTTGCGGTGAATAGTTACAGATAACAAACGTATGGCTGCTATTACCACCCAAGAATTTGAACATCATTTCAAGAGTTTATATAAGCCCTTGTGTTTGTTTGCGCTTCGTTATACCGATCAGGTAGACGATGCCGAGGATATCGTGCAACAGGCCTTCGCGGATGTATGGGATAAGAACCGGGCTGGTAATGTGATCGGGAATCTCAAGGCTTATTTATATCAAGCGGTGAGGAACCGTTCTCTTTCATTTACCTCACAACCCGTAAACGCTGAGGCCACCGAGCAGTTACCCGACGTAGAAGATACCTCGGAAGAGGAAGACATCCTGCGATCGGAGCGTGACGCCCGCCTGTGGGATGCTATCGATCGGTTACCTCCCGAACGGAAGAAGATTTTCTTGTTATCCAAACGGGATGGCTTGAAATACCAAGAGATCGCGGAGGAATTGAATTTATCGGTAAAAACGGTTGAGAACCAGATGAGCAAGGCATTGAAAGCTTTGCGAGAGACCGCTATCCGTGTTTATATGTTCTTTTTCGGATAAATTTTATAGAAAGGAATGGGGGTTTTTCATATTTCTCTGTCTTAGAGATAAAGGTTACTTGTTTATTTCATTAAAGCATGGAGAGTATATGAGGAAGTTGGTGGTATTTGTGATGTTGATGACGTGCGTGATCTCGGCCCAAGCGCAATGGAAAGTGACGCCGGAAGCCGGTATGAACGTGACAAAGTATAAGGGAGATGCCGCTAAGGTAGGCTTTAAGGCTGGGGCCGCAGTCTCTTATACATTCGGATCGGGCTGGTTCTCGCTTCAATCCGGTTTGTATTATGTGCGACGGGGGAAGGGGCTGTCTTCTTATAGTGAGATTTATGGAACTAGTGAGAGTCCATATGGGGGACGGGAAGGTACGAGTATATTTCTCTATCCCGTTTCCAGTGATTATTTGAATCTGTGGGGATACGGTTATGGTAATGGTTACGGCTTTACGGGCTTCTATTATGATACCTATGGAATTAAGGATTTTGATGTAGAAGGTATAAGGCATCGCAGTCAGAAGGAGCATCGTGAATATATCCAATTACCGATCTTGGCTCGTTTCGATTGGCAGGTAAGTAAGGATGTTCGGTTACATTTGGCGGTCGGTCCCTATTTGGCGGTTGGCTTGGGAGGAAAAGTGACGTATGAGGAAAGTGATTATTCTTTAAAAGGAAAGCTGCCCTATAATAAGGAAATATCATATAACCCGTTTAATCCCGGCCAAGGATATGCGGTAGCGCCTCGTTTTGACTGGGGAGCTACCATAGAGGCTGGTATAGAGGTGAAACGGGTCGCTTTTAAGGTTGGCTATGATCTGGGTATAGATAAGCAATACAAGGGATATGCTTATAACATAGGTCTGAACTATCATACGGCTAGTTTTACCTTGGGATACACATTTTAAAGAGAAAATAGGATGAAAGCGATGGTTTGTATAAAGTGGGTATTTATATTCGCGGTGTCGATGATGATTTTCTCATCTTGCGTATCGTCTAGGATCTCGCCGAGTATGAGCGTGGGAGTTCCATTGAAGAAGGGGCAGGCCCCAAATGTCGGATTCCAATGGTATGAGACTGGAAGGACTTATTAAATAGAAGGAATAGTTATGAATAATAACGAGCATGACAATAAATTGGAACAACGCATCCGTTTCGTAGCGAAACGCTATCGGGAAGGAAGCCTTGACCCGGATAAGGCATGGCAGAAGTTCGCTTCTGAGCATGTGATTAGCCGGAAGGTCTCGTTTCGCCGGTATTGGATCGGGGCGGCCGCTGTCGTGTTAGTGCTCGTAGGTCTGGGGACATGGTTTACGGTAGAGAGAAACGCCCCGGATTGGGTTGCGATTACTACCGCCCCCGGACAAATGAAAGATGTTTACCTTCCGGATAGTACCTTGGTCGCTTTGGCCGGCGATTCATGGATCCGGTATGACGCGAAGAGATATGATAAAGAGAGGCGTGCCGTGGAGATGAATGGAAAGGCCTTTTTCCAAGTGACGAGGAACGAGGCACGCCCTTTCTCAGTGAAAACGAGCCAAACGGAAGTTACGGTGCTGGGAACAAGTTTCCAGATAGATGAGAAGCCTACCGTTACGGAAGTCAATGTAGTTACCGGCAAGGTATGTTTTACCGCCGGGGAGGAAAAGGAGAATGTGATACTTACCGCTGGAATGTCGGCTCAGTATTCTATGGAGAACAAGGAGATAACGGTAGTGACGGAAGAAGACGTGAACAAGTTAGCTTGGAGGACAGGGCAACTTCGTTTTATGGAGACACCGCTGGATAAGGTGATTGAGGACTTGAGTGATTATTATCAAGTCAAGATTGCGAACCAGACAAAGAATGAGGGAGCGAGATTGACCGCTACTTTTAATAATCTGCCTTTGGAGGATGTCTTGCAGGTTGTTAACCAGACATTGGACGCACGTTTGGTTTCCACTTCGAAGAAATAAAATCAGATCATTTATGAGATCTATTGTTGTATGGCTGATAGGGATTCTTTTGCTTCCCGGTTGGATGGGACATCTATATGCGCAGATGCCCGAACCTACGCCGACGGTTACGTTGGATATGCGGCAGGTTCCCCTGTTGGATATATTGATGGAGCTTGAGAAACAAACCGGATTGTTCTTCTCGTACGAGTCCTCTCTGCTGAAAGAGCTGCCAGAGGTTTCCCTGTCGGTCCGGGATGAATCCTTGTCGTACTGCTTGAAGCGCTTATTTTCCCCATTACCGATTATCTATCGGGTTACGGGGCAATATATCATCTTAAAGCGAAAGCCCCGTCAATATACGATCAGCGGATTCGTCAGGGATTCAGCCTCGTATGAGAGTTTGTTGGGGGCCTCGGTTCTGGTGAAAAGTTCGAGGGGAGGGACGATGTCTAATAATTACGGCTTTTACAGCTTGATACTTCCACCCGGTAGGGTTCGCCTTAGGGCCTCGTATGTGGGCTTTAAGGCGATGGAGATAGAGATCGATTTGCAAAGGGATACGATGATCGACTTCCCGTTGAGGTCATTGGCCTCGTTAGGCGAGGTCGTTATTCGGGGGACCCGGCCTCGCTACGAGATATTGAGTAGCCGTGCGGGGGTGATCGACGTACCTGCCGAGCGGGTGAAGTCGATGCCCGCTTTGCTGGGGGAGGCGGATCTGGTGAAGACCTTACAGCAGTTGCCGGGCGTGGCGGTAGGCACCGAGGGAATGACCGGCTTGTATGTGCGTGGGGGCGGGGCCGATGAGAATTTGTATCTGCTGGATGGAAATCCGGTCTATCATGTGAACCATTTGTTGGGGTTTTTCTCGGCGTTCAACCCGGACGCGATAAAGAATACCCGGTTTTATAAAGGGAGCTTTCCGGCGGAATACGGCGGAAGGCTCTCGTCGGTTGTAGATGTCCGTATGAATGACGGTAACCGGCAGGAGTATCACGGGAATATCTCCGTGGGTTTGCTTTCCGCACGGGCCAATCTGGAGGGGCCGATTGTTAAGGATCGCTCCTCGTTTAATGTCTCGGTACGCCGTACGTGGTTGGATTTGATAACGGCGCCGGCTTTGGCTGTAGTCAATAAGAACAGTAGTATCAAAGATGCTTTCGGTTATCATTTCTTCGATATTAATGCGAAACTCAACCTCTCTTTCTCGGATCGGAGCCGTGCCTATCTGAGCTTTTATATGGGGCAAGATGCTTTCAGGCAAGGGAGTAAGGAGAAGAATGGGGATTCCGAGGATATGTTTCTGTGGCGTTGGGGAAACTTGATCGGCTCTGCTGGATGGAACTACGTGTTCGGGCAAAAACTGTTTGGTAATTTGATGGTGGGTTACAGCCGTTTTCGTTCTCATATCCGGCAGGAAGTGGGGGGATATGAAATTTATGCAGGTAAGGAGGGGAAAGAATCGTTCAAACGAGAGAGCCACTATAAATCGGAAATGGAGGATTTGAGTGTTCGTTTATCGGTGGATTACAGCCCGTCAATGAATCATCGGATACGGATGGGTACGGATTATTTGTTTCATAATTTTCGTCCGGAGAATAGCCAGCAAAGATCATGGGTGAAAGATTCGTTGGTTAGTCCTATGTATGATCTTTTGTATGATTATTCCTTGATAAAAGGGCATGAGTTCTCTTTGTTTGCCGAGGATGAGATGCGGGTCATGGATCGCTTGCGGGTGAATGCCGGATTGCGGTATACCTTGTTTCATGTAGAGAATGAGATCTATCATTCTTTTCAGCCTCGTTTGTCGGCACGTTATTTACTCCGCCCGGATCTATCGGCGAAGATATCCTACAGTAAGATGAACCAATATGTCCACTTATTATCGAATACCTATGTGAACCAGCCTACGGATATTTGGGTCCCGGTGACGGAGCAAGTCCCTCCGATGAGTTCTCACCAGATTACTGCCGGGCTTTATTATAATCTGAAACGGATGTATGATTTCTCGATCGAGGGGTATTATAAACGGTTGAATAACTTGATTGATTATAAGGATCATTGGCCGGTTGAGACACATTTCTCCGGTTGGGAAGACCGGGTCGGTTTGGGAAAGGGTAAGACCTATGGTGTGGAGTTTATGGCGCAAAAGACAAATGGGAAGACAACCGGATGGATCGGGTATACGCTCTCTTGGTCGGATCGGTGGTTTCCGGATGGTTCCGTGAATAAGGGGCGTCATTTCCCGTTTCGCTTCGACAACCGGCATAAGGTGAATGTGGTCGTTTCTCGTAAGTTATCCCGGAAGGTGGAGTTAACGGGAGCTTGGGTGTTCGCCTCAGGAAACCATATTAGCTTGCCGGAGTATAAATATCTGTCTCCGATTTATCAGAAAGAGAACGGGTATGCCGGAGTAGATTCATACAGACCGATGAATTCAGGTTTGAGCGCTCGTAATAATTATCAATTGTCTCCTTATCACCGTTTGGATCTGGGCGTGAATTTTTATCGATATAAAAAGAAGGGTCGGATGGGGATTTGGAACATAAGTATATACAATACGTATTTGAAACCGAATCCCTTCATGACGGAGGTTATGGTAAACCAGGATATAAATCAGCGATATCATGTAGTGCTACAGGAGACGATTTTGTTCTATTGCATGCCCTCGGTTTCTTATACTTATAAATTCTAGCTTATGAGAAGATATTTACCTTACCTGTTCGTGTTAGGATTATTGATGGTCTCTTGCGTTCGGGATGTGGAGATTGATTTGGAGGATCTGCCGGATCGGATTGTACTGAACGCATCGGTATGTCCCGGAAAGGAGGTGTGTGCTCATCTCTCGAAAACATGGTTTATCATGGATAGCGTTCCCGATTTTGAGCTATCCGACGCAAAAGTCCGTGTCTATGTCAATGATGAGTTTCAAGGTCTTATGCGCAATGATGACCTGCCGGAAGATTCTATACATTCACGGGGGCAATATGTTCTGCCCGGTTGTTTCGTGAGACAGGGGGATTGTTTGCGTATAGAGGCCGAGGCCGATGGGTATGAGCCGGTATCCGGGGAAACTCGTATCCCCGGTCGGGCACGGATTTATGAGGTGGATACCTTATCCTATCGATCTTCTGCCTGCTATGCCGAATATCTGCGTTTCTCTGTTAAAATCGGGGTTGAGACGGATTCCTATTATCGTTTAATCGTGGAGCAGATCTTGGACTTCCGGAAGGGGGATAGTACCCGTACCGTAACCTCTTTCCGTAGCTTAGGAGGATATAGTTGGTATTATTCTGGTTTTAGCGTGGATTATGAGGATCCTGTTTTCCAGTCTTTTGGAGGTAGTCCTATCACGAGCCAGATGGATGGGCGTTACTGTATGGGTGTATTTAGAGGGGAGGATCTGGTTAATACGAATGCTATTAAGGTTTCTGTTTTTCCTGTTGAATACTCGTATGAGAGTGATACCCTTTCTATGGACGTTCATTACGATGTGCGCCTGTTGTCTATCTCCGAGGATTATTATCGATATATGAAGATTATGAGGGGGTACTCTATCACGATCGGCGACGCGAATTTCGGGGCGTTGATAGAGCCTGCCGATACGTATTCGAATGTGGAGAACGGCTTTGGGATTGTCGCCGGATATCAAGAGGATAAATTGCGTATCACGATGCCGAGAGACACGGTGCCTCCTTATTGGAATCCTTGGGATGGATAAGCCCATCCCGCGTTGACGACCTGTGCTTGCCGGTTCATACATCATGAAGCGGTAAGTTCACGAGGTATGAAAAAAAGGCTTTTCCTTGATAGGGGTATTTCCGGGAGATCCTGTCTTATCAATGAACTCAATAAAGTAGAATGATGACAGAGTGGATGAATAAATGGCTTATGGCCATTTTTTGCTGGATGATTTTTATGCCTGTTCCAGACCTCTTGGCCCAATCAGCCAAGACGAAGGATGATCCCCGGATTACGTTGCGTATGAAGGAGGTTTCGTTGCCGGAGGTCTTGTCAGAGATCGAAAGACAGGCGGGCGTGACCTTCTCGTATGAGTCTTCTTTGTTGAAAGAGCTTCCGAAGATCAGTTTCCAAGTGAAAGATGAGACATTGACGGATTGTTTGACCCGCTTGTTCGAGTCGTATCCGATCGTGTATAAGGTGAGTGGAAAGATCGTGATTCTGAAGCGTAGACAGAGACAGGTAACGATCAGCGGCTTCGTGAGGGACCAAGCGTCCTCGGAGTCTCTGATCGGAGCCTCTGTTTATGAGGTCGCCAGCCGGAAAGGCTCGGCTACGAATAGCTATGGTTTTTTCAGTTTGACGCTTCCGCCGGGGAATATCCGCTTGCATGCTTCTTACATTGGTTATGAGAGCTGTTCCTTTAATTTCACGGAATTGGATAGGGATACTATATTAAATATTGAGTTGCGTCCGAACGCCCGTCTGGAGGAAGTGGTGGTTACCGCTTCGGAGCGGGATCGTTTGTCTGTAAATAACACCTTGATGGGAACGATGGAGTTTAGCCAGAAGACGATCAAGGCGACACCGACCCTGTTTGGTGAGTCCGATATCGTGAAGACCTTGCAACTGACTCCGGGTGTAGCCAGTGGGACAGAGGGACTGGCCGGTTTATATGTTCGTGGCGGCGACCAAGATGGAAATCTGTTTTTGATAGACGGTAATCCGGTTTACCAGATCAATCATGTCGGCGGGCTATTCTCCGCTTTCAATCCGGAGGCGATCCGTAATCTGGACTTTTTCAAGGCGGGTTTCCCTGCGAGATATGGCGGGCGACTCTCGTCTGTGGTAGATGTCCATACCAAAGAGGGCAATATGAAAGAGTACCATGGTAGCGTTACGATCGGGCTGATCTCCGGTAATCTGAGCTTGGAAGGCCCTATCATCAAGGATCGCACGGCTTTTCAGATAGCGCTTAGACGCTCGTGGCTGGATGTACTCTCTGCCCCAGCGATAGCGATAGCAAATAAGGTTCGAAAAGACGGTCATAAAATAAATCTTCGTTACGCTTTTCACGATTTGAATTTAAAGCTTAATCATCGTTTCAGCGATCGTAGCCGGATGTTTTTCAGCTTATATAACGGGAATGATGTATTAAAAGGAGGGGGAACGGATTTCTCAACAGAAGAAGAGCAAGTCCCTTATACGGATGGTACCCATTCATCGCTGCGTTGGGGTAATTTGATGGGAACCTTGGGCTGGACTTATGTCTTCAATAACCGTTTGTTCGGACGGGTTTCCGGGGTCTTTTCACGGTATCGCTCGAATGTACGGAGTTCAAAAGAATATAATTATGGTGTGGAAGGAGAAGATAATTATCTCTCTTCTTCATCGGAAACGAGTAGTTCTACCTCTATCTTGGATATGGGCGTCCGTTCCTCTTTTGATTACACGCCTTCTACGTCGCATGTGATTCGTTTTGGAGGGGATTTCTTGATGCACCGTTTCCGCCCGGAGTATAATGAGGTGAAAGCAGCCGGTTCCGGTATGCTGGAGTTTTCGAATATAGGGAAAATATATACGAATGATCTGCTATGGGCCCGTGAGGCGGCTGTCTTCGGAGAGGATGATTGGAATGTCTTACCTAGCTTGCGTTTGAATGCGGGGCTTCGGTTTAGCCTGTTCAATGTGGAGCGGAAGGCTTATACATTATTGGAGCCTCGCGCTTCCTTGAGATGGTTGCTACGTGACGATCTTAGCTTCAAAGCCTCATACGCCCGTATGGGGCAATATATCCATTTATTGGGCAACAGTTATATAAATTTGCCGACGGATGCGTGGATGCCTGTTACCCGTAAGTTGAAACCTTTAATCAGCGATCAAGTCTCCGCTGGTTTCTATTATAATCTGATGCGTTCTTATAGTTTCTCGGTAGAGGGGTATTATAAATGGATGAAGAACCTGTTGGATTATAAAGACGGCTATTCCTTCTTGCCCGGTACGGCGGCTTGGGAGGAAAAAATGGCGGTTGGCAAGGGACGTTCGTATGGCGTGGAGTTCTTGGCTCGCAAGGAAAGCGGACGTACGACCGGTTGGATAGGATATACACTTTCATGGTCGGATCGGCGTTTCGATGAGATCGATAACGGGCGACGCTTTCCGGCACGTTACGATAACCGGCATAAGCTGAATATCGTGGTTTCGCATAAACTGTCGGATAAGGTGGAACTGACAGCCGCTTGGACGTATACTTCCGGCAATCGAATGACCTTGTCGTTGGAGAGTTATGAGCAAGCTGGTACGCTTACTATTTCCAACCAATACAAGATGAATAACTGGTGGGAACCATCCGGGGAAGTGGTGGATTTGTATACACGTCGTAATAATTACCAGATGCCGGCTTATCATCGTCTGGATTTGGGACTTAATATTTACCGTCCGAAGAAGAAGGGGCGAATGGGCATCTGGAATATCAGTATTTATAATGTATATAGCCGGATGAATCCGTTTATGGTCTATAAAAGTGATAGCTGGGAACGAACGAATAACTTAGTCCCAGATTCTTCTTCTCCCTATAGCGGTAAAACAAAACCTTGTTTTAAGTTGATAGGTATTATGCCTATCATACCTTCCCTATCATATACTTATAAATTCTAGGAAGATGAAACAGATAAAGAATATTCTAATAAATACGATTTGTATAGTAAGCCTGTTTGGTTTGATGTCTTGCATCAAGGAGATCGACCTTGAATCCTTACGGCCGGATCCTACCTTGGTAGTGAACTGTGTCGCTATAACCGGCGAACCCTTAACCGTAAGTGTCTCCCGTACTTGGTTTTTCACGGATGATCATCCGAACGTGACTTTGGATAAAGCCGAGGTGAATTTATTCGTGAATGGCGTTTTTAAAGAGCGTATGAGCTTTCAGGAGGGGGATGAGGCATTTAACACGAAAGGGTATTTTAAGTCTGATTTTATACCGGTGAAAGGGGATCGTATCCGTGTGGAAGCTTCTTATCCGGAATATGGTGTGGCAAGCGCCGAGACAGTCATGCCAGCGCCCGCCCGGGTCTTGAAAGCGGGGGTAACCTATGCCACGGTAGCTGGTTCTTTCGGTTCTCACCAGAATGCGATTTATCAGGTAACGCTCAAAGATAACCCTGCCGAGGAGAATTATTATTTACTTCGTATGGAAGAGGGCATTCCTGTTTTTGATGGAATAGCTAAGGAATATACAGGAGAATATAAATGGTTCTCGGTGAGTCCAAACTATGCGACTGAACCTGTTTTTGGCCAATCGTTGACGGCCTTGGATCAAATCTTTGGCAATGACTGGATGTATGGGTATGATGGAAAGGTCTTTTCTGATGAGTTAATAAACGGGCAAGAATATACCTTGCACTTAACGGATGAGTATTATTATGAACCTTATTATGGATCATACCCGCTAAAAGTAGTCCCGGATTCGATAGGGATGGAAGATCTAAATGAGGAAGATTTCCTTCCGATTCCACCCAAGCACCTACGGGTACACCTATATGCTATCTCGGCGGAATACTATCGATATCTGAAAGTTTTGCAAGATAAAGACACGGATTCAGTTTCGAACCTTTTGATCGATGGCGGTCTGGCCGAACCGATCCGTGTATTTAGCAATATAGACGGTGGTGTCGGTATCCTAGGCAGTTGCCATGTAGGAATGTTTGAGACGGAAATAGCGTCTTCCTCACATTCCAATCTTGAAGCGGCCCGATTTGAAGACGGGATAGACTAGGAACTGTGGTTCCATCTTCCGTCGTACCGGGTTGTATTCATAGTTGATACCGGCTCCCATCCAGAAATTATCAGTAACCTTGAACTCCATTGAGCCGCCCACTTGGGTATGATAGAAAAAGGGATTCCTAAGCATATGGGGATTGTTGTACTCGTCGGCGTAATAAGCGTATTGTCCCCATCCTTTCAGTTTCAACCAGTCCGTAGGTTGATATTCCACTTGTACGTTTGCGCCGGCTGTTATTCCGGGACTAGGGTTGAAGGGACTAAAGAAACGACCACCGAATCCTCCGCCATAAAGACTCCAATTGCCGCTGTGCCAAGAAATACCCCCGTTCATGATCGTCATGCCTCCGACTCCCGGCCATGTATATTGAACACCGTTAGCGATAAGATCGAAACTTTCGTTTAGCCGTTTCATATAAGTCTCATTGAAATCCAACGCCATAGGCGATACCTCCCGAAGCATCGGGGTATATACGTTAAAGAACGGCTGATAGGCGGCGGAAGATATCTGCATATCCATCGGACGCTCTTGTAGGGACGTATGGGGAATATCGGGCGTGAACTCCCGCAGTTTAATATCGATATCCCGTGTCCCCGCAGGGGTAAATGTCTTATAAGAGGCTTTCGGGATGTTCAACTCATACGTCTTGTTTTTAGGCAGGACGATGATTTTACCTTCTTTATTTAAAATAAACGAAAAGTCAGACTGTGCCTGAATTCCAACGACACATATCCATGCCATGAATATAAATAATCCTCGTCTCATACACTCTCCTCTTATTTTTGATGTGAAGGTAACTTTTTTTTGAATAAGATGCAACTTTTAGGATACCTATTTCATCCATATAATAGAGAGCATAAGTACTTATGGATGAACAACTGTTAATCGATGGATGTATGCGAGGCGAATCATGGGCTCGTAAGGAATTGTACGAGCAATATGCTCCTGCTATGATGAGTGTTTGCATGCGTTACGTGGGTGACAGGGAGACGGCCCGTGATCTTCTGCAGGACGGGTTCGTGAAGATATTTACGAAGATCCGGTCGTATTCCGGCTCCGGGGCTTTCGGGGGATGGATACGGCGGATCTTTG
This sequence comes from Parabacteroides sp. B2-S-102, assembly GCF_023656665.1. NCBI lineage: Bacteria > Pseudomonadati > Bacteroidota > Bacteroidia > Bacteroidales > Tannerellaceae > Parabacteroides > Parabacteroides sp. B2-S-102. The sequence goes on from NZ_JAMOKM010000013.1 coordinate 100,044, forward strand.
TCACTACGGCTCTTGAATATCTCCGGTCTTCAGAGAACACGAGGCTAAGTGTAGGCCTGGACGGCTATGACGACAGTTTGGAAGATATCAACTATTCCGTATTGGACCGTTTATCGGCGGACGACTTGTTGGCTTGCGTGGCCCAATTGCCGCCGGGATATCGTACGGTCTTCAACTTATATGCGATAGAGGGATATACGCATAGCGAGATCGCCGAGATGCTGCATGTACAGGAGGCGACTTCCCGTTCCCAGTTTATCCGGGCGAGGAACGCTTTGCAAAAGAGTGTACAATCTTTAATAAGGCATGAAAATGCGGGACGATAAGGATCATAACGAACGGCTGGATGATTTCAGCGGCTATATGCGGCAGCGCTTGGAAGAGCACCGGTTGCCGGTAGATGCTGGCGGCTGGGATGAGGTGGAGGCCCGGATGAACCGAAGAGCGAGATCACGGGGTTGGTTGTGGACGAGAGGCTTGGCCGCCGCCGCAGTGCTGGCCTTGGTTATTTGGCTGCTACCTTCCCCGGAGAAGATGCCATTGGAGGAATTGAGCCCCTTTCAGAAAGAGATATCGGAGAAAGCGGAGGAAATGAATATTCTTCCGGAGCATCCCGTTTTACCTGTAGAGCCTGTAAAGAAACGTATAGCGAAAGTGCTGAAATGGGAAAAAAAGGCTAAGCTTTCCGCTATTGTCGGGGAAAAGGAAACGATCCGGGAGGATGAGAAGTGTGAGACTATCGAGATTATTGAGAAGGATGCGATTGCGGCTATCGTAGAAGAACCGTCTGCGAAGGAGGATGCGTCCGAGGATTCGACGGACATAGTCGTTAAGCGAGGTGACTCTACGGTTCCTCTACCGGAAGGCGAACGGAGTCCCCGACGAAAAGCCTCTTTGAAAAAGAAAGCCAAGAAGAGTAAACGGAATAAGTGGTTATTGGCCGCCGCCGTTGGCTCTAGTGGTTATGTAGATAGCTTTTTAAATACGGATATGAGTTATGGTGATGTTTCTTCTCCGGGAGATATGAATGTTCCTTCCCAAGATCCTGATCCGGATAAGCCGGATAAAGACGATGATGAGAAGGAGAATAGCAATACGCCTTCCCAAACGGTCTCATTTCGTAATGCCCCGGTATTACGGAGTTCTAAGGTGGATGAGAACTTCTTGGATAATCGTTCGTTCGAATCTTATCCGGACGTTAGCTACTCCCTTCCGATATCTTTTGGTTTTACGGTACGGAAGGATTTGAGCCGGCGTATAGCCGTGGAAAGTGGATTGATGTATACGTATTTATCCACTACATTCAAGAGGGGAGGGGATTTCCCGTCAGAGGTGAAATCGTCTTTGCATTATCTGGGTATTCCTTTGAATCTGGTGGTTTATGTATGGAAGAATCAGCGATGGAATGTCTATCTCTCCGGAGGCTTTATGATGGAGAAGGGTTTGCAGGCCGTGCATAGCGGTTATATCGCCGGAAACGGAACGACTATCTCTAAGAGCAAAAAGGAGGGCATCCACGGTATGCAATGGTCCGTGAATGCCTCGGTCGGTGCCGCTTATCGTTTCTATGGGGATTGGAGTCTCTATTTCGAGCCTCGCTTCTCCCATTATTTCGACTGTGATCAACCGGCTAGTATTCGTACAGACAAGCCGTTGGGATTTGGGTTGAGCGCAGGTATACGATATGCTTTTTAATGATTAAATCTATTATAATTATGCGGAAACTTTTTTATTGGGCGTTTGCCTTTAGCCTTTGCGTCTTAATGGGATGCAAGGATGATGGAGTGAGAATGGAGGTCGTGCGGTATGCTATCAACGAACCGGTATTCATGTCGATCTCCGAGTTTCGGAATTCAGTGAAGGTGACGGATGAGGTGGTGCCAATCACCAAGCGGGGTAAGATCTGTTTCTATAAGGATTACCTGTATATTTCTTCCCCGGATAAGGGCATCCATATCGTGGATAACAGGAATCCGGCATCTCCCCGGATAGCGGGCTTTGTAGAGTTGATCGGTAACGAGGATCTCTCGATCAAGGATGATAAATTGTATGCGGATTCGTATGTGGATCTGGTCTGGTTCGATATCTCCGATCCGGAGAGACCTGAATTGGAAGGTCGTGTGGAGAACGCTTTCCGTTATGCGCTTCCGACCATAGAGAATGGCTATGGGTTCGATTATAATATGTGTTATTCGGAAGAAGCGAGAGCGAAAGGTGTCGTGGTTGGTTGGGAGCCGAAGGAACGGGAGGAAACCATTTACCATTATCCGAGTTATGGCGGTGATCTGATGGCGAACGATGCGGCGCCGGGTACTTCCACGCAGGGCGTGAACGGATCTATGGCTCGTTTTTCTATTTATGGTAAGTACTTATATACGGTAGAACAGAATATCATGTGTGTTTTCGACCTGTCTGGAGACAAGCCTGTCTTGACGACAAACGACATTTGGTTGCAACGTGGTGTCGAGACTCTTTTCAACTATAAAGATAAGATGTTCATGGGAACTCCGACCGGCATGTTGATCTATTCGCTGGAAGATCCGCTAGCGCCTAAGTATCGTTCTTCCGTAAGTCATGTCTTTGGTTGTGATCCGGTTGTCGTGGAGGATGACTTAGCGTATGTGACCGTGCATTCCGGAAATACTTGCGGGCAAAATACCAATGAACTGATGCTCATAGACGTAAGTGATGTGGACCAACCGAACTTGCTGGTTACTTATGGCATGAAATGCCCGAAAGGACTAGGTATCGATAACGGTACTTTATTCCTCTGCGACGAAGGTTTAAAGGTCTTCAACGCGAAAGATCCTATGACCTTGATGGCTAATCAGCTTGTTCATTATGCCGGAATGGAGGGTTACGACGTAATCCCTTTCAAGAATACCTTGATGATGATCGCCGATGATGGCCTTTACCAATACGATTATTCCAATTTACAGGCGATATCTCAGTTAAGTAAATTGCCAATGGGCGAATAGAGTTTAATATTCCTCTTCGCTATTCGCTTCGCAAGGTGTTTACCGGATTGCGGGATGCCGCCTTATAACTATGCCTGCTTACGGTCAGTAGCGTAACCATCAATACGATACCGCCGGACAGCAGGCATGTTCCTATGGATATGTCCACCCGATATACGAAATTCTCCAGCCAACAACTCAGCGAATACCACGTGATAGGAACGGCAATTGCGAAAGCGATCCCTACCCAGCCGATAAACCGACGATTTAATAGATACAAGATCTCCCCGGCCGTAGCCCCGTTTACCTTACGGATACCGATTTCTTTCGTACGCTGCCGGATGGCATAGAGAGCCATGCCGAATAATCCGAAGGCGGTTAGCAGGAGGCTGATGATCGAGTACATGATGAGCAAATGTGCCAGTTCGATCGTTTTTCGGTTAGATAACATAAATTCCTCGTATATATCTTGATATTCGAAAGGTACGTTGGGGTTGATCTTTTCCCATGTTTGTTGCAGTAAAGCTAGAGCCTCGGCTCTGCGCTCCTTTTTCAGTCGGATTTGGACGAGGTTATAGGGGGGAGTATGCGTTAGGTAGGTCAAGCTAGGGTAAACCTCTTGTCGTAAGGTTCCTGTATATAGATTCTCCACGATCCCTGCTATAATCGCTATCGGTTCTCCCTCCTTTTCCATCTTCCCGAATTCAGTGTCGTAAAGGCGGACAGGCTTACCCACGGGATTCTCGCCTTTGGGCACGAGCAAACGTGCGTATTGTTCGTTAATATAGACGGGTGTGCTGTATTGTTTTAGAGCCTCTCGCTCTGAGAGTCCTTGAAGAATGTTTATCTTCATAACCTTTAGGAAAGTACTATCACCTTCGTATTGGCCTAGCGTATAATTTAGTTCGTTTCCGTTTTCGTCTTTCAAGACCATTGTCCGCAAGTTGAACTGTATGATCCCGCTTCTCGAAAGGCACATCTCTTCTATGGAAGGATAACGCCGGATCTCTTCAGAGAAGGTCTGTATATGGTTCCCACTCCAGTCGGCTATTTCGATGAGGTCCCGGTAACGTTCACCGTTTGTCTGAGTGAGCGTTAGTTGCTGCCGTACGGTTAGCGTGGCGAATACCAGAGCTATTGAGATGGCGAATTGTAAGATGGAGAGCCCGCTTATGATTGTCCGCTTCCGGGTACCGGTGGTGAATGATTTATACTCGGAATGGGAAAGGGAGTTGATCTTATGGCTCATATATAATGAGGGGATAATGGATAGAGCTAGGATGAGTGCCACGATCACAGGTAAGACCTGTCCACTAAAGAAAAATCCCAAGGAGATACGTCCGGAAACGATCCGGTTGAAAGCCGGCAGGAAATCTAGTGTAAGTAACAAGGATAAAAAGAAAGCGATCAGCACGGTAAGGAAAGTATCCAAGAATAGCTGGCGATGGATTTGCCCAGCCGATGCTCCCATCACCTTCTGGGTGTAGATCATCCTTACCTGTTGCAAAATGCGGGAGAAACTTAGGTTGGCATAATTGAAACAGGCGATCACGAGGATTAGGATGGCTGAGAACAAACCAACGTACAGTAAGTCTTTCTGGTTTCGGTGGATATAGGGGATGTATTCTTGTGTATAGGTTTGCTCTTGGAAATAACTCTCTTGGAGGGTATAGAAATAATACTGTCCGGTTCCGTTGAAAGTAGGTACCTTATCATCCTTTAGTTTTTGAGTGAACGTATCGATGTTGAAGAGATCGTTTACCAGTAATAAGGTAGGGCCGCCATTGAATTGGGAGGTAGTACCTGCCAATGCGTTGAACTTAAAGAATGATTGAGGGTACTCTTTGATAACGGCGGCGACCTCGTAGGTAATCGTCTCGTTCTCATAAGCGTACTTTGCCAAGAAGGTTTTACCGATAGGATCCTCGTTCCCGAAGAATATCTTCGCTTGGTATTCGGTCAACGCAATTGCGTTTGGTTGGGTTAATGCCTTGTTTATATCTCCTGCCACTACCTTGTAAGGGAAAAAGCGAGGAAAGGAGGGATCTGCTCTGACGATCGAGATTGGGTTGAAGCGCTTTTCTCCTATCGTGATGGAGGCGGCATTGTCTATGTTCAGTCGTAAATAATCCTCAACTTCAGGGTATTGGTCTTTTAGCTGCACAGGGATCTTCCCTTTAATAAAAGATACTTTCTCTCCGGAGGTCAAGGGAGAGTCTTGTGCCATATAGATGATATGCGACTTATTGGGATTATGGGCTTCTATCCTAGATTCATAAATGACGTATGAGATCAGTAGGTTGGTACAAGTGATGCCTGCCGCCAGACTCAATAAGGAAATGACGGCGAACGTCTTGTTTCGCCACCAGCTACGGAATATAAGTTTTAGAGATATGGATTCCATGGTTTTATCTGTTTGTTGGTTCAAAGCTATCCGGTTGCGTGGAATATGGCAAATAAAATCGGAGGAAACGTTCGTAAAGGACTGGATTTGTCTAAATATTGGACACTGAGAGCCGGGAAAAGATCGTATCTTTGCGTGCGAAAAAAAGAGGAGGCTTCATGCGTAACGCGAAGATTATAGTCGTAGATGACAATGAGGTGGTATTGAGAAGTCTGCGGACGATCCTGTCCCATGAGTTTAAGACGATCGTTACCGTATCATCTCCTGTTCTATTGCCTGCCCTTTTACGGAATGGAGATGTAGATATGGTTTTACTGGATATGAACTTCGGCGCTGGAAAGCAAAGCGGTGGGGAAGGGCTTTTCTGGTTGGATCGTATTTTGGAGCTTAAGAATCCTCCGGCCGTTATCTTGATAACCGCTTTTGGGGATATCGAGTTGGCTGTATCTTCCCTTAAAAGGGGAGCCTCGGACTTTATCGTGAAACCTTGGGATAACGAGAATTTGATTCAAGCACTTACCCACGTCTTGGAACGTCGTGCGGAATCAGATGAGAGAGAGATTTCCTCTGTGGCAGAATCTCTAGTCTCCCATCCTTGTACGTTGGAGGATATGGAGCGGCAGTTTATCGCCGAGGTATTGAAAGAAAAGAAAGGGAACCTGACGCTTGTGGCTCAACAATTGGATATTAGCCGCCAGACCCTTTATAATAAGATGCGGAAATACGGGTTGTAGATTATAAGGAGAGTAACCATGGTTAACCGGAATTTATATCTGAAGATTATAGGGAGCGTTTCCTTAATCGTACTTTTTGCGTTACTTGGATCTGTATTGTTGATAACCGGTATTTCTTATTTTTTATCCTTTGTATGTCTGTGTGTTATCCTGTTGATAACTCTGTTGCTAATCCAGTGGATAAACGGTACAAATCGTAAGATCGCTATTTTCTTCGAGTCGGTTCGTAATGGGAATACAACTTTGCGATACCCGGATAAAACGAATGATCCCTTTGTAAAGGACTTATATGCGGAAATGAATCGGATTATCCTCCTATTCAGTCAAAACCAGAATGAGATGGAAGAGAAGCGCTTGTATTACGAGAGCATCTTGCGGGTACTGACGCATGAGATTCGTAATTCGATTACGCCAATCCGTTCCTTATCTGCTGATCTGTTGAAATATTCCGATACATATACTCCGGAGCAATTACGGGAAGGTTTGGAGGTTATTCATGGGCAAGCGAAAAATCTATCCGCTTTCTTGGATTCCTACCATCGTCTGACGCATCTTCCGGAGCCGGAAAGAACCGAGGTGCCTATAACCTCTTTATTTCGGAAGATGGAACGGTTGTTGTGTGCCGAGGCGGGTAGCGACCGTATTCGTTTCTCCTCTGCGGAAGCTTTAACGGTACATGCGGACCAAAACTTGATTGTGCTGGCTCTGATTAACTTGATCCGTAACGCATTACAGGCGATAGAGGGGCAAGCGGATGCCATCGTCTCCGTAGAAGCCTTGGAGGCTGATGGTAGGGTATATATAACTATAACAGACAATGGCCCCGGCATTTCTCCGGAACTATTGTCTGCTATTTTTACGCCTTTTTTCTCTACGAAGTCCGGTGGTAGCGGCATCGGTCTCAGTATCTCCCACCGCATAATGCGATTGCATGGCGGCGATTTAACCGTTGATTCCTTGCCTGGTGTCCGTACCGAGTTTCGTATGACGTTCTAGAATATGACTTTCTTGATTTTTTCAACAATCAAGTTGAAAGGCTCGGCTTTTACATGGCTGCATATTCTCACAACGTCTCGTTCAGTGTAACCTCCTATTAATTGGCAAATAACGAAGCTTTTCTTTGTTAAGTTTTTTGTTAGCATAGAGTCTTCTAAAGGAAATGTATATTGTGGATTATAGTTTTTGGAAGATATCATAGCTAGGTAAAAGAAATCTTCAGCTGCTTGCAAATCATCGTTTGAGATGACGATAGCCATGTGAGGTTTGGTTATTCCATTAGGAAATAGATAATTGACTTCTACAACATCTCGTTGATGTATTTTCATTCGATGAGATATTTGGATATATATGCTGCCATGGATTGTCTGGAATGGGCTAGAAATAAATCTTTCTCATTCATAGGACTGAAAGGTTGGCTATCGCTTTTCCTTTGGTTGGAAATGTTGTGTTTAGCCATCTTGGGCGACGAAACATTTCTAGTTGGTCTGGTTTTTGTCGTTCTCATATCTTTTGTTTTTATGTTATTGGCAAATATACGTATTTATTTCAAAAGATCTCCTGTTTAAATGGAAAAAGAGATTATGGCTAAAGCTTATGATATAACTATCGCTTTGGCCATAATCTCTTATAAGATTGTCTGATCAATACCCCAACTCAAATGGTTGTTCTACGGCAGGTACGCCTTCGGACATCCATTTAGGCATCTTCTGGTTCTTTAGGTAATGGTTGAAGAATTGGAACATGCGGCGTTGGAAATCTACACGATTTGCGATTCTCGTGGGCCAATGCGGTTCGCCTGTATAATTCAGTAACCAGCAAGGTTTACCTAACCGTTTCATGGCAACGAAATACTCGATACCTTGGTACCAAGGCACATGGCCGTCGGCATCGTTGTGCATGATCAATATTGGGGTCTGCACCTTATCCATCGTGAACAACGGCGAGTTTTCCAGATAACGAAGTGGAGAACTCCATGGCGTAGCTCCTAAACGGCTTTGTGTATGCTCGTATTGGAAAGAGCGGGCCATGCCGGAACCCCAACGGATACCGCCATAAGCGCTAAACATATTTACGACAGGCGCCCCAGACTCGATAGCGGAGAATAAATTCGTGCGAGTCGCTAAATAAGCTACTTGGTAACCTCCCCAGCTATGTCCTTGCGCACCGATCCCTTTTTCGTCGATATATCCTTTGGCGATCATCATGGTGATACCCGGCATCAAGCAGTTATAGCAGCTTTCTCCCGGATAACCATCTACATAGCGAATGTCCGGGTTGAAGATGACATATTCGTTGCTATTGTATAAGTGATAATCGATCGTAGAACGATGCGGTTCCGGCATACGGTAATTATATAAAGTCTCCGAATTCCGCTCGTAGAAGTTTACCATCATCGGGTACTTCTTGTTCGGATCAAAATTCGCCGGCTTATAAACGACACCTTCCAGTGGACGGCCGTCCAAGGAAATCCATGATACCAACTCGGCGGTACCCCAAATAAAACCTTCCTGCTGTTTGTCTCCGTGTGTCAATTGCACGGATTTCTTGAACGCCAAGGTCGAATAGTGGATATCCGGGTATTGCTGGAAGGTTTCCATCGTATAGATCACGTCATCCGTATTCTTCGCCTTGTTGATAGATCGCAACATATAGTTGCCCGCCAGCAAGGTCTTCGGGGCTGCTGGAGCAGAGAGGCGTGCGTTATAGAATCCGTATCCTTTCGTGGTCTCGTTGAATCCTTTTAATAATTGCGGTTTGCCGAGGTCGATAAAGCGAGCCTCTTTATCCAGTTGTTCCAAGCGGTAGGACAGTTTCTCCTTCCTTCCGTTCACGGTCAGGTTGATCGGTGAGGTAGCTGCGGTCGGATCGAATTTCCAGATGTCGTAACGATCATAGATCAATAGATTTTGATCGTTCGCGGTCCAGCCGGCGGCTCCATGCGCATAAGGATGATTAGGAACGTCGTTGTCCTCGTCCCAAGCCGGGAAGCTTTCCGGGGTGGTTAGGCGATATCGCTTACCTTCCGCCAAGGCGATCGTGTACCAGCAACTATCCGTCTCGCCATACCAATATGCGTATTTACCTTGTGGGGAGAGGTGGAAACGGCCATAATCCGCTTGGGCGATTTGCTTGCGCTCCCCGTTATCCAACGATACGGTATAATAGTCGCTGCGTGTGCGGGCCTCCCACATGGAAGACAAAGAATAGGGACGGGAAGTGGAAAGGAGCGCCAAGGCTGCGTCACCCTCGTTACCCAATTGGATATTCGGTAATTCCTCATTCGCCAATTGGAAGATAGAGCCGTTGCCCAGATTATAAACCGCTTGATAGCTTTTCTTTAAGTCTTTTTCCTTGTTATAATTCTGTACGGTATATTGTACGGGCTCATCCCAACTCCAAACCTGTACGTTCGGACGATTCTCGGCTAGTTGGGTCGTGTCTTTTTGCCTCGGCCCCGGTGAGGTACCGAAGAACAGACGGGAAGCGGATTTCGAGAATTGAAGCATCCCGTTCTCATTGATTACCCATTCAGCGGGGAAAGCCTTGTTTCCACGGGTGGCGATTTCTTTCGCGGGAGCGTTATGTTCGGATAGCCATAAGCTTAACGCTTTGTAAGAAGAATCTTTGTCGGCGCAATATAAGAAAGCTAGCCGTTCCCCTTTCTCGTCGAACGTGGTTTGTTTGAATACGCCTTTTCCCTCTTTGATGAGCGCCGGACTTCCTTTCTCCGGGTTCAAGGTGAATATACCTGCTTCTCCTTCCGCCGCGCTCGTGTAATATAGCATACCGCTTTTCTTGGCGAATTGGAAATCCGTTACGGTCGGGAACTGGAAGGTCTTGCTTCCATCCAGCGAACGGACGTACAACGTGGAGTCCTTCCGGCCTCTTTGATAAGCGATCCAATCCGCCTCGTCCGCTAATTTGAAGGTTTTGAGGGAGTCTATCGTCTCCTTTTTACCGGCGACGGAATAGATTACCAAGGTGTTCATCGGCATCTTGTCCTCTTTCGTCTTCAATACTTTCAGGGAATCTACCGTAGACTTTCCGGGTGTTTGCGTGACAACCAGATAACCCGAGGAAGCGGAGAACGCGAACTTATCGGCCGGAGAAAAAGTGGCGGTCTCTTGCCCTTGGGCCGCATACAAATAAACGGTAGCGTCACCTTCCCAAGGTTCCATCTTGCAAGCTACCCATTTTCCGTTGTCCGAGATCTCCCGGTCCGTGATTCGTTGCCAAGTGACTAGGTCATCAACTGTTAGGCTTTTAGAGGCGTTTTGCGCGAAGGCTGGGGAAAGACTTCCCAGACATGCTACAAAAGCCAAGTACTTTAAGTGTCTCATCATGGTTATGTATTGATTTTAAAACAAAGATAATGGCTTTATCAGAATCTTTGTTGCTTTTGACCGGAATTTGCTTCTGGAAAAACACGTACGTGTTTCCGAGAAAACATGTACGTGTTTTTTGTAAAAGTCGTACGTGTTTTCTGGACAAGGTAATGGCGTTTTTAATGTATTGATTATCAGTGCCCTTTTTGAGCGTTCTAATGATCGCAGTTATAAGCGGCTTACAATGGGCATTATAAAGGTGTTACAATGCCTATTGTAAAGACCTTATAATGGGCATTGTGGTGATAGGAAATTCCTTTGGTCAACGGTAGGAAAAAAGGTTTGTAAGTGGTTAGTTATTCACTTCCCAAGCCGTAAGTTATTCACTAGGTATAGCCGTAAGTTATTCACTCGACAAGCCGTTAGTTATTCACTTGGGAGACCCAAAACAGGGCAGTTTATATTGAATATGTTATTTATTGTAGGAAGATTTTTAGTAAGCCTTTATTCAATGTACGCACGTACATTATATTATATACATGAAAATGAACGGTGAAAACGATCGTTTAGATTAGTCTTTTGCAAAGGTACGCGTTTCTTTGACACTTGCAACCCTTCCTTGCTATTTTTTTTGCCCCTTATCGGCTTTCTTATCAATAGAATAGCCTATCCTTTACGAAACAACCGATTCGGCAGACGAACCTCTCTTTTTCCTCCTTTAAAAACGCAAGATCTAAACGATCGTTTAAACTAGTCGTTTCGGTATAGACGAAGGATGATTAAGGATTTGATAGATATTCAATTAACACTATTATTAATATTTAAATTTTCGATTTATGAACAGAAAGATTTCTACATTGTTTACGGCGGGTCTGCTGATGGCGGGTTCGTTGTGCGGTAGTGCTTGGGCGCAAAGTTCTATTCAGCAATTGGCTGGCTTTGTGAATGGACAGGGGACGTTTACCGCAACGCCTGCTACGGAATTGAAGGCTGGACACCAGTATGTATTTGTTAATGATCAGACGAATAATGAGGCTTATGGTCATGAGCTATCGGGTAGCACCATTACAGAGTCTACGATAGGATTATCTACGCCTCTTGCTGATAATGATGATGTTAAACAGTATGTTTGGACTGTTGGCATAACTGAATCTCCGAAAGGCTTCTTCTCTTACAATTTTACGAATGTTGAGACAGGAAAGCTTTTAAGGGTTAATGTCGGCTTTACGGCTATAGAGAAAAACACGAAAGTAGAGGATAAGAATACGAATAAGGATTTCGTATTTGATGGATCTTCTGTTTCTGCTCTTACGGGAGGTGCATATTCTGGCACGAATAACAATTTGTATATTTATTCATCTTCTACTCCTCTCAACGGCTTGAATTGGGGTAGTAATGTGTCAACAGTATCTACGACGATTGCGGCTCCGATCTTTTACGAGGTTAAGTCTGAGTTGTTGACGAATTCAGAGGAATTGAACGCATTGTACAATACATCTGGTTTCTCTTTCGTTTCTAAACGTCTTAAAGATCAAGGTGAAGAACCTATCGGTAACTTGTTTAACGACAAAATGGTGGTAGCTCGTTATTTGGCTCGCCCAATTACGATTGATGCTACACAATACCCGGGGTATTCAGGATCTTCTTCAGACTTGCAGATTCCTGCCGGTATGTACTTCTTTACGAAAAATGCTCCAGCTTTAGATAATAGTGACCAAGTGGTTAGGGACTATAATGCGTGGTTGAACGCTACGGTTTTGGTTGCAAGCTCTACAGAGACAATGGAGGGAACGAACGCCGGACGTGCGAATGGTGATGGTTTCTCTTTGGTAGAGAAGGAAATTGGTGACTTGAACCTGTATGTAGGAACAGGTGCGGCTTGGAAGACACAAGGTGACGAGATTTCTATCCATAACGCTTGTTTCCGTGTTCAAAAGAGTTACGTGGAATCTTATCCGTATGAGTTGAATCTGGATCGTTTCCGTTTCAGAATACAAGGTAGCAAGGCCGATCATAAGGATGCTCAAATCAAGTTGGAGATTTTGCAGCATAATGATAATTTCTACTTGACTACGATCTCTAACACTTCAGACAAGACGGATAAGTTCATCTTTAAGTTGGGCGTTGCCGGTACGAAGAAAGGTATCGAGTTGTTGAACAAGGAGGCTAAGGCAGCTGTTTATACGATCCGTGTATTGAGCGGTAAGCAAGGGGATGTGAAGAGCGTATATGGAAAATATTTGACTTCTGCGGTTGATAATGGTAGTTTTGAGCTTGTCGCAAAAGCGAAGGTGTTGTCACAGACAGAGACTCCGGCTTATCAATGGATGATTACAAGCGTGGATGATACTTATAAGATCACTTTCACGAATCGTGAGACAGGTGATCATTTCCTTACGACATTGTTCCCTAAAACAGATTTGGGTGAGAATGTATATGAGACAGCTGTTCCTTCAACTCGGGATATCACTCCTATCTATGTTGATGAGAATACCTACCGTGAGACTGCTTCGACTCAGACCGTAGAGTTTAAGCGTCTGTTAGTGGAGTTGACGAAAGTAGAAGAAGTTGATCCATACGCAGGTTTCTTGAACGTAGATGACCAGACTTTGGTAACAATGGCTTTCGCTCGCGACAACAACGTGACTTCCAATAAATGGTATACCGCTGTTACAAAAGACAATAATAGTAATGTCTACAAATTGAATGCTGATGGTAAGTTCGCCAACAGCGTATCCGATGCCGCTCAATGGCAATTGATCAAAGACGAGGCTCCGAAGACGATCATCGAGAGTAGCTTCGTTTACAATAGAGGTAACCACGTGACCGTACAGGCTAAGGGCGATAAAGGCTATGCTTATGCTTATCAATTGCGCTATATCAATGATGGTATAGAGACTAATGCCTATTTCCCGCAAGGTACAGGTACTAGTACCCATGTTAACGGTGCAGACGTTATGGCTGCGGCAGATGCGGCTAAGTTCGTTATTAAACAAGCTGCTGATGGCTCTGTTTATTTGATTCCTGTATCAAGTACGAATGCGAATGTTACAACTGTATTTGGCAAGACTACGAAATCAGTAGTAGCTGTTAAGTATAACAATGACGAGTATGTGTATACAACTCCATCCGTAGTTTATGCATTGCCGGGTAATAATCAAGACATGACATTAAAGACTTACTTGATCGAGGAAGCTCCGGAAATCAGCTATCCCGCTAAGAATGGCCATATCTCATTGGTAAGCGAGTTAGGCAACTATATCTCCTTGAACGAGAACCAAGAGGGTATCGTAGTGAATAATGAGCAATACTCATTCTATTTGCGCGTAACCGATACGAAAGCGATCGTTCCTTCTTTCTATATCTCTAAGGGTACGGAAGATCCTAATAGAAGCTTGTTCTTGTTCAATCCGAAGGATTCTGTGGACTATTATGTAGCGGACGGCATGTACGACAAGAAATATGAATGGGCTGAAAAAGCTACTAAGGCTATCTTCAAGTCTGCTTCTATCGAGGCAAACAACGATACGATCTCTACGGTAGTAAAGGGTAAGGAAGTGAAAGTTGCTAAAAATGCTGACGACGAAGGCGTATTAGGCGGCTTGGATAACTTCAAGGTTCAGATTATCCAATGCGCTGACGATGAGGGTATGTATGTGATCCGTTCCGTTAAGGAGAAAGGTCGTTACTTATATGGCCTCAACGACAAATTGGCTTGGGGTACTGATAAGAATAGCGCCATGAAGTTCACGATCACTGCTGGTGATCCTACTTCCAACGAGTCTGTAGCTGATGGCGCTGCCGGTGTTAAGGTAATAGGTGGCAATGGTATCGTAGAGATCCAAGGCGCAGCCGGTAAGAAGGTGGTTATCTCTAATATCTTAGGTAAGGTAGTAGCCGAGACTATTCTTGCTTCCGACAACGCTACGATCGCTGTTCCTGCTGGAATCATCGCAGTAGCCGTAGAAGGCGAGAACGCTGTTAAGACAATAGTTAAATAAAAATATAATGACGATATTAAGTTCCCGTGAGGGCCTCGGCCCAAGTATCCCGTGAGGGCGAACAAGCGGGAATGGATTAATATTAATACTAAAGTAATAAATTAAAGTTCATCCCTTAGTACTTCCGTGAGGAAGGAAAGCGGGAAAAGAATTAGCCCCGGTCGTTTATTCGATCGGGGCTTACTTTTGGGGAATCCACAGAAGAGAAAAAGACGGACTAATAAAAGACCGGCAACAAAGGTCACTAAAGTTTGCCGGGAGATTACACGAACAAGATTTCCGTATCCGGCAAGACAGCAGAGATATTTTCAATCGGATTGATGGAAATTTTAGCCGCATGTAACCATGCCAACTTTTGCTTTAATTTTTGCATCCAGACACTCATACGGGCTTTGTGTTCTTTTTCACCAGCAATGTCTAGTTCTATACAGGCAATAATGACTATCTTTTTCTGATTATCAAGTAGCAACTGATTAATCCGGGTAAAAAAATCCTCATCATTGGTCGAAAAACGAGCAGAATTAGTTACCGTGGCGATTGTGTCCCTAACTTTGACAGCAATCCTGCGCATTAATTCCTCGCCTTTTGCCTGAAGCACTTCCTGAGTCTCTGCATCGTGTGTATGCCCTCTGTAATTCTTTACTTCTACCAAAAACAACTGTCTGTTGTCATGAATACCTAAAAAGTCCACCGCTTTGGTAGGCTGCAAGGCATTGCTTACTTTTTTGTGCGCCAAATGTTCGTCGTACTTGACAACGTTCCATTTGGGAGATTGAAACTTGAAATTTATGCCGCTTTCCTGAAAATTACTCATATTTGCTGATGAATTGTTGTTCCAAGTCGTAAAAGGCTGCATATTCCTCCAGAATCGGATTGCTCTGTATGCCTGCCAAGGTTTCGCTTTCCTCTACAATGATTCCCTTGCCTTCTTTTTTCAGCCCAAAGAATTTGACAGATACACCGGTGTGTTCTTTATACTCGGAATAAAGAGAAAGCGTATGTGTAAGCAAATAATCGTGTGTAGCGATGAAAATCTGCAAACCACATTCCTGAAGCACAAGGATGAACTTCGACACCACTTTGATAAGAGCCGGGTTCAAATTGGCTTCCGGCTCATCCCAGAACAGAATGGTGTTCGCATTAATTTCCCCATTCAGTATGAGGTATAAGATAGAGGCCAACTTGCGAAGACCTTCTGCCACCAAATGCGCTTCCATATTACCACTTTCCGTCTGTATATAGAAACGTCCGTTCATCTGCAGCACCTTGAACTGCAATTCCCGTTCCAACAACTCAACAGCCGGTCTCAACGGATTATCTTCAGACTCACGCAATACGGGGAGAGCCAATGCGTGTGCTAGATTGATGTAGGTCTGGTCGAATGAAATCTCACGCTTACTGCTCAAACCGATAAAACCCTCGAACAAAGAGAACATTTCACGAGGAGGGATGTAGATGAAATGACGGTCGTTCCACTTCTCGTCCGTTTCCAATTTCACAGTCGTCTTGGCTGCAGAGGAAAAGCTATATTGCAATACCTTGCTATCTATCGTAACCGCAATGTTCGCCCTACCGGAAGGTAGTCCTTTGCTGACCAAATTGCCGATGATGTCCGGCTTGAAATAATAGATCATATCTTCCGCCAAGATATACTCAAACTGCTCTTTGGAAGCAGAGTTCTTGCCGAGGAAGTCGTGACGTGCCTGCAAGGTGGCAGCCAAGCATTTAAGCACGTGTGTCTTGCCGGTACCATTCTTGCCGATGAGGACATTTACTCCTTCGGTGAAATCGAAACGATTGTTTGCAAAGCCCGTGAAATTAGTCAGTAATATGCTGTTAATCATTGAATATACCTCATTTTTAACTAAGTGTTCACAAAAGTAACTTAAAATTGGAAAGTAACAAAGTTGGATTCAAAAAAGTTACAGTTACCCAATGATGTATTCTATCCTCGGTAAACAAGATATAAGGACCACTACGTTTATCTCGTTGGCAAAGTAAGTTAACTTACTTGGGCATTTTAATTAGCTTACTTTGCCAACGAAGCTAGCTTACTTTGAAAGTAGGGTAATTCGGTATTAATGATTCGTCCCCTCGAATAAATCCTTTGAATTGTTGGATAAGCCATTCTTTAGCTTGAACTGGTTGAACGTATAGCTAAGGGTCAAGCCTATCAACGGGTAATCGGGCCGGATTCGTGTTTTGGAAATCAAGTTCGAGGAAGTGATCGTATTGACATAACGGGCCGTATTGAAGACATCCCGGAAAGAGAGGGTGGCCGTCAACTTCCGTTTGAAGAATTGTTGCCGTATCGCTAGGTTGACAAACCAGAACGACTGGGTTCTTCCTTGGGTGGTTACGGAAGGGCCTACGAAATTGCCGTCAAGCTGTATCCTTGTGTATTTCCCGGTCGTGAAAGCGTTGTTCCATGCGATCTCGTAATTGGTACTGGTCTCATTCTTCCCGTCCGTCTTATACTCGTTCTCTACCCGGTAGTGATAAAGGCTACCGTTTATTTGCGTATTCCACCAACTGGTGGCCTGCAAACTGCCCGATAGTTCTATTCCGGTGGAATAATCATGTCCCACGTTCGCCATGGAATCCAAGGTAACCCCGGCTTGGTAAGGAACCCGTAATCGTTCGATCTTGTCTTTGCGGGTTCGGTGGAATAGGGAGGCAGACAAGGCATTGTCGCCGGAAGTCAAGGAATAATTCAACTCGAAAGAATGAATGTACTCTGGGCGTATATCCGGGTTACCGATCTCGGCTGTATAGTAATCCTTGTAAGTGATGTATGGCTCCATGAAATAAAGCTCTGGTCGGGTCGTACGACGGCTGTAAGCGAATAGAAGCTTCTGATTTTGTGTGAGGTTATAACCGATATGGGCGGATGGGAACAACTCAAAACGCCTTTGTAGGCGGTTCGCCCAATCTTTGGAGCTACGTAATACTTGATGCGTATGTTCTCCCCGTAATCCTACTTGAAAATCAAAAGACCGGTAGCTATCCCCAACGATCGCATAAAGGGAGTTGATCCCTTGTTGGAAATAGAACGTGTTGTAAATATCGTCACGCCAGAAGAACTCTTTGGTATCCGGGTTCCAAAACTGCATACTATAATCGCCGTCTTCCGAGTATGAGAAATATTGATAACCCGCCTTGATTTGTCCGGTTTTGCTGTATGGAAATACATAATCGGCTTTCGCACGGACGGTCCAACGATGTTCGGCCTCCCACGCACGATGACCTTGCTGGCGTACGTTGTTTTTGTCGAACAGATCGCTTTGGAAATATTCCAGAGCGTCGCCTCCATATTTCAAGAAGAAGCTACCGCTAAGGTTATGCCCCTTATCATTGAACTTATGATCCACGGCCAGATTCCCTAGTCCGAAAGTCTCATGGATATCAAAGTCGTCAAGGCTCTTGAACTCTCCGTTCTCGAATTGCTCGCCATTAGCGGAACGTTCTTCCGTATATTCCAGATCTCCTTTTCGCTTGAGTCCGGCATATCCGCCTTCCGCGTTAATAGAAAAAGTCGTTTGTTTTTGCGTATAACTCCAACCTCCGTTGAGAATATATGCGTAGCCGTTACTTTCACGGGGGCCATTGGAATAAGAAGTCGTTGTCGTATCGTTTACCAACGTCGTTTTCTCTTGGGTAAAATGACTTTTACGAAGTCGGTTTCCCACATAACCGCCTATACGCCATTGAGACGCCTTGTTTTGTCCGGTCAACAAGAAATCCAAGGTCCGGCTCCATACCGTATTCCCGCTTAGGTTGATTACTCCGCTCAGCCCTTCCCCGAAGTTCTTCTTGGTAATGACATTGATGATCCCGACATCACCCCCAGTATCATGTTGGGCGGACGGGATGGTGATGATCTCTATATTCTGGATTTGTCCGGACGGGATCTGTTCCAAGGCTTGGGTCCCGGTAAATATACTGGGCTTTCCATCTACGTAGACCGTGAATCCGCTACTTCCCCGGAAGGTAACCTCTCCCTCGGCGTTCACCCGGATGGAAGGCGTGTTCTCTAGGATATCGACAGCGGTTCCTCCCGAGGAAAGCAGGTTGGAAGAAGCCTCGATGATCTTTTTATCCAGTTTATAGATGACTTGTTTCTTGTTGGCTACGACCTCCACTTCCTGTAAGCCTACCTCAAGCATTTGCATCGGGATAATACCCAGATCTTTGATTTGCTCTGTAAGGATAAACTCCTCTCCCATATAAACATCATATCCCAGAAAATGGATACGGATCGAATACGTTCCCGGTTTTACGGGCTGGATTAGAAAAGAACCGTTCGCTTCAGTCATAGCTTCTTCGACGATATGATCTCCATCATATAATACAACGTGAGCGTAGTCTAATGCCTTACGGGTGGTTTGATCGATTACGATTCCTTTAATACCCGGATTCGCATGGATAGATAGTAGTGCGCTAAGGAATACTAGCGATAGAAAAAGTTTTCTCATATTTTACATTCGTTTTAGAATTGATACCGCAAAGCTAGGGAAATAGGGAGGGAGCGGGCCGGACATATGTTTCATAATACCGTACAAATCGTTCAATCTTTCTGTTTTCTGTGATTTTCACCCACTTAATCTTTATATTTGGGGCATTAATCGGATGAATGGATGAGAATATACCTTTTACTGCTGTTTGTACTTATGGTAACGAGAACGCAAGCTACCAACGTTATTTTTGACCGGATAACAATGGATAGCGGGCTTTCTTCTTCCTCGGTGACCTCTATTTTGAAGGATCGTACCGGGTATGTCTGGGTCGGGACGACTGAAGGCTTGAACCGCTACGATGGATATACGTTTAAAGTATTCTTGCCCGTACCGGATTGTCCGGAAAGTATACAAAGCAGTTCTATCGATAAATTATTCGAGGATTCAGATGGAGGTATCTGGATCTTTTTTTCCTCGGGTGGGATTAGCCGTTATGACAGAGGTTCGGATACATTTTTGAATTTCACGAAAGAATGGCTTCGACAACAGTTACGTGTGTATGGTAGTCCTACTTGTTTCTCGGCCTCCGTTCCGGGACATATCTTTATAGGTACGGAGAACGGGATGTTGGAGTATGATGCTAAAGAGAAGAAATTGGTACGCCTTTCGCCGGCGGGTTCGGTAGTCTCGTCGTCTCCTGTGAATTGTTTGTATTCGGCGCCGGATCATTCGTTTTGGGTAGGGACTTTAGCTGGTTTTAGTTTGTATGACAAAGAAACAAACCACTTTCAAGATTATACGATACGGACAAATGACCGGGAGGATATCAATGCCGGCAATTTGAATGGCGTTAACGCGATCTATATCGACCGGTTTGATTATATGTGGTTAGGTACGGGACGTGAAGGGGCTTTTCGTTCGCTTGATATGGGAGAGCGAGAGATCTTCCAATCTGTCGGTCGTGAGGATACTCGGGTATATCAATTCTTGGAGACCGGTGATGGTGATTTCTGGATCGGACATAATAAGGGGGTAAGCTTGATTAGCCGGATGAACCGGCTTGCCTTGCGATGTGAGCATTTCTTTGACCGGCCGGAGGATCTGGAACCTACGGGAGAATGCCAAGTGCGATCCATCTTCGAGAGTAAGGACGGAACGGTCTGGTTTGATGATAGCCGTTTCAATCAAGGTCTTTTTTATTATTCTCCGAAGGAGAGGAAAATGGGACAGTTGAGGAACGTGCCGGAAGACGCACATTCTATCAGCAGTAACCAGATTACCTGTTTGTTTCTGGATGACTCGGATCATCTGTGGGCGGGGCATTCCACGTATGGGGTGAGCCATGCGGATTTAACACCTTCCTTGTTTCGATATACCTTGGGATACACGGAAAAAGAGAATCTGTCTTCTCTTCATATCCTAGCCGTTTATGAGGATTCGGACCTGAA
Source organism: Parabacteroides sp. B2-S-102 (assembly GCF_023656665.1). Taxonomy (NCBI): domain Bacteria; kingdom Pseudomonadati; phylum Bacteroidota; class Bacteroidia; order Bacteroidales; family Tannerellaceae; genus Parabacteroides; species Parabacteroides sp. B2-S-102. The sequence goes on from NZ_JAMOKM010000013.1 coordinate 120,370, forward strand.
TCTTTGGGTTGCGACCTCTAGGGGATTAGATCGGATTAACCATAAGACTTCCCGGGTAGATATGCGTTTTACCTTCTCACCCCGAAAAAGTCCGTCCTCTTTATCCGGAAAGATTATAGGTTCTATCCGTGAGGATTCGGAGCGGAACCTATGGATCAGTTATCAAGACGCCAACCCGGACCGGTTGAATCTGGATGATTTCCGAATCCGCCCTTTTATACCGGATTACCAAGTCTCTTATGATTATCCGATCAACTCGTTGTCGGAGTTATGTAACTTATGCGTGAGCGAAGAATCTTGGTTTTGGGGAGGAGCGGATGAGGGGCGGCTTCGGGTGTGGGATACGAAGACGAGAGCACTTATCACGTATCGATATATACCGGGTGAGATGAATCCCCTTGCGTCGAATCATATTCATTGTCTGTTTGTGGACTCTTCCGGTTATTTGTGGATCGGTACGAATGCGGGGTTGGATCAATACGACAAGCGAACCGGGCGATTTGATCATTTCACGGTACAGGATGGCTTATCGGGAAATATCGTACGAGGAATCCGTGAAGGTGAGCCGGGCATCCTGTTTGTCAGCACGAATAAAGGGCTGAGTCGCTTGGATATACAAAACCGGCATATCGTTAATTATACGACGGCAAACGGTTTATTATCGAATGAGTTTATGGGTGGCGCTTGCTGTAAGCGCAAATCGGGTGAACTTGTATTTGGCAGTAATGAGGGGATCGTTTCTTTTGATCCCGTTCAGTTAACGGACGGTTTGAGAAAAATACCTGAGTCTTTGCGAATCACGAACCTCACGATCGGAGACTCACGTGAGAAGCAAGGTTTACAGGTGGGTTTTATCGCGTTCGATTATTCTCATCCCCGTAGTATCCGATACCGGTATCGTCTGGATGGATATGATACGGATTGGCGGGAGGTGGACGCCAGCGATCGTACGGCTATATATAATCGCCTACCACCGGGAAACTATGTGTTTCGGGTGGAAACTTCCGGCAATGGTTCCTATTGGAGCGCTCCCATTACCGAACCTGTCAGGATCTTTCCTCCTTGGTGGCGGACGTGGTGGTTTATTTTGCTGGTATTCGTGGTTGTATGCGTACTGTTGTATATCGCCTATAAGAGCCGGGTGCGCTGGTATCAGCTTCGCCAAGCCGAGTTGGAGCGTAAGATACAAGAACGTACACGGCTGTTGAAACAGGCCAAGCAAGAACTGGAGGAAAAAGATGCGTTGAAAACTCGTTTCTTTATGAATGTCTCTCATGAGCTTCGTACCCCTCTGACGATAATCAAGGGATTGACGGAGGATCTGGAACGGCATTCCGGTTCAGAAGAATCTTGTGGAGATAAAGAAACTTTGCGTACGATCTCCCGGAATACCAATCGCTTGATTCGGCATGTCAATGAATTACTGGATTTATCGGTATTGACCCGGGGAGTTCCTTCCCCGCATATTGTTTGTGCGGATCTCAGTCGATTCTTAAAGGAGATTTCGGAAACCTTTATTCCTTTGGCCGATTCCTATAAAATTGCGTTTACGTATTCGATTGCCCCGGATATCTCAATCGCTTATTTTGACAAGAATATCCTAGAGCAGGTTCTATATAATTTACTGTCGAACGCATTTAAGTATACGCCGGATGGTGGTTCGGTAAGCTTTTCCGCTTTATTGGAGCAAAGCTCATCCGATGCGGTCATGACTTTACGAATTACGGATAGTGGAATCGGCATTCCCCCCGAATCGTTACCGTATATTTTTGATCAATATTATAAGGGGGAATCGATAGCGTTTCGCCGCTCGGAGAGTTCGGGGATCGGCCTTGCGTACACAAAAGAGCTATTGGAGTTACATAAGGCAACCATTCAATGTGAGAGTGAATTGGGGAAAGGTTCTGTTTTTACGGTTGCCTTGCCTATATCGGAAGAGGCTTATCCTGAGGAGTGGTTGGAGTATTCGGAACCTAAAATGGAAGAGGCATCTTTGCGGGAATCAGTTCCATTGGAAGGAACAAACCCGGTCCCGGAGAATCTACGACAAACGCTTTTGTTTGTAGAGGATAATGAGGATCTATGTCGTTATTTGATGAATGCTTTTCAAACGGATTACCGGGTCGTGATAGCGAAAAACGGAAAGGTCGGCTTGGAGAAAGCCATGGAGATCCTACCGGACGTGATTGTCTCGGATGTAATGATGCCGGTCATGAATGGGATTGAATGTTGCGAGGCTTTGAAAACGGATGAACGGACGGCCCATATACCGGTTATCCTATTGACTGCTTTAGCGGAAGAACGTCAACAATTGGAAGGGTATGGAGCCGGAGCGGATGATTATCTGCCTAAACCGTTCAGTCTTGCTGTCTTAAAAGCGAAGATCAAGAATCTGCTCAAACGTAGTGAGCAACTAAAGTTATATTTCAGGGATCGGTTCGACTTGCGTACTCCGGAGCAAACCATCGCCGATCTGGATAAGGAATTTGTTTCGAAAGTGACAAGGGTCGTTCTGGCCCATTTGCAGGACCCGGAGTTTGATGTAGAGCTTTTCTGTTCCGAGATGGCGATGAGCCGTGCCAGCTTATTTCGGAAATTAAAGTCTACTACTGGTTGCTCCGCTTCCTCATTCACCCGTAATATACGTATAAAGCGTGCCGCCGAGTTATTGGGGCAGCACGCTTATTCGATCGGGGAGGTAGCTGCTCAGGTCGGCTTCTCCGATCCGAACTATTTTACCCGTTGCTTTAAAGAAATTTACGGGATCACTCCGAGTGAGTTTATTCAGACTTCACCGAGTTCACAGGATTCTCATTCGCCGCTTGCCAGTTCCGGAAAGTAACGGTACCGATCGTAACCGAGAGAATGATTAGGAAAGCTACGATGAAGACCCAAAGATGGAGTGGTGTTTTATAAGCGAAATTCTCTAGCCACTGTTGTGTTCCCATCCATGCTATTGGGATCGAGATGATGAAGCAAACGGAGACGATCCGGATATAAGTCTTGTTGAACATCAAAAGAATCTGTCCGGTAGTCGCTCCGTTGATCTTGCGGATACCGATCTCTTTCCGGCGGTATTGCGTCTCAAATAGCACGAGTCCGAATACACCTACGATAGAGATCAAGATCGCCATTATTCCGAATAGGGAGATTAGTTTACCCAGTGTTTGTTCTTTCTGATATAAATTGTTTAAGATGGTGTTGTAGAAAGAGATCTCGAAAGGGAAAGTCGGATCGATCTCTTTCAATGTTTCCCGGACGTGGGCGACAGCTTCCTGTAAATTCGTTTTCGAATTGAAGCGGATATAGGATACCAATTTAGGATTGGGTATATCGTTATTCAATGCGAATACGAAAGGCGAGCTTGCGATCCGGCAAGAGTTAAACCGAAAATCCTTGCTGACTCCTAGAACCGTACGATCATTGAAACGATCTCCGGGATGTAAGTGGAAATCCCGCTCTGCCGCCGGATTGATGATATAATCACTTTGTGCCTTGTTTAAATCCTCCCGTGTAAAATCCCTTCCTTCCTCTACTTGGATATCCATGACGGAAAGGAAATTCTCGGAGGCATAGAATACCTTGAAGAATACATCCTTATCTTCATGACGGGCATATTCGAGATCGATCATGTCATCTTCTTTCGATAACTCGTAGACGGAGAAGGCCACATCCTCTATTCCCGGATAATCTTTAAGTTTCTGGATATATTGGGGCTTATGCTTGGCGTAGATCTCCGGTGTCAGGTTCACGATGGCTACTTGGTCTTTATTGAATCCTAGTTGCTCGCTAGAGGTCATGAAATGGTTCTGAAGTCCCATGAATAAGGTGACAATAATCAAGGCGATCGATACCGTGTATTGGAAACCGATCAGGGCGACACGTACTTTTTTCCCTTTGGGACTAAGACCGAAAGAGCCCTTTAGTACCAAGGCCGGCGCATAGGAGGTACTTCGTATAGCTGGATAAAGTCCCGCCAAGCAACCCGTCAAGATAGCGATCAGTGCTGTGAGAAGGATCAGGCCTTTGTATTGACTAAGACGTATATCCGCATCTACCCAATTAGCGATCGGTGTGTAAGACAAATCGTTTACGATGAATAAGGCGAGAATGTAGGATATCAAGCAGATCACGATCGATTCAATCAGTGAGATGGCTCGTAACTTATAGATGGAGCATCCTAATACCCGGTGCGTATTGATCGTTTTCAATCGTAGGGGAATCAACGAGGTTGTGAGATTGGTAAAATTGATTCCGGCGATGAATAAGATGAGGAAAGCGATACCCAGTAACACATAATTTGTCTCCCGGTGACCTTTCGGATTAAAGTCGAAAGTTGTATCATGCGTGTAATAAACATCCTTTAAGGGGGTTAGACGTAATGCGATCTCTTGCGCTGAACCCATTTGGCTTTTAGCGAAATCGAAAGTCTTGTTGAAATGATCCAATACCTCCTCTTTATTTAGGGGATCGTCTAGCGTGACGTATATTTCGTTGGCATACATTTGCCAAGAACTTTTTAATAGATCCAGTTGGTCCATCGGGACGTAAATACGGTTTTGTACTGTAGTATTTCCCGGGAAATCCTTATAGACACCCCCAATAGTAAGTATCGTGGTACTTACAGGTTGCCAGCCACTACTGCCGGACATCCGGATACGTTTACCGATAGCGGATTGTTTGTCGAACAGCCTTTTGGCGACACTCTCCGGAATGAGTACGGAACCGGGAATGGATAGGCATTCGACGGAACCTTCTTTCATGTGGAAATCAAAGACATCTGAGATATTGGGTAGACAAAGCTGGAAGTTTTCCTTAAATACTTTCGCTTCTCCTTGATCGTCTACCTCGTCGATTTGGCAATACCGTTCTCCTCCGTAGAATGGATAACGGTAGGAGTAATCCGTGATATGAGCGGATGAGTTAACAAAAGCATCGCTAAACATTAGGCAATGGATGGCGTTATGCTCGAATTCTCCGTGATTTGCCTCTAGCCGGAAGGTTCGGCCCGATTTACTGTGCATGGCATCGTAATTCATCTCGTAATCCACCTGCATTACTATCAGGAGGAAAGCGGCGAAAGCGATTGTTAAGCCAAAGAGGTTTAACACGACAGCGGTCTTAAACCGCTTGAATAGATAAAGTAAGTTTCGAATCATTAGTTTCATTGTAACAGGTTTTAAATATATTCATTTTTTAGAAAGGAGGCAAATAATGTGCCATCGATGTAACGTTCTGCTAATCATAAGATAATAGAAAAATGCTTAGAAACGATTGTGTGTGCCTTCGCACGGTGCACGTTCGCTTCCGCACGTTATTGGATTTTAATTCGTAAGTTCGCGGATGTTTTACATACAGAAAGATAATTCGGGAATATTAGCATGGAAACTTCAAATAAACTCTGTTATTGGTTCCTTTTTTATAAAGACCAACTGTTGCTTCAGAAAGAGAATGATACGTATACCATCCCCTATGGCGAGAATCCCCCAGTTCCGGTTTCTCATACGCTGGAGGTTGATTACCGGGATGGACTTCCCGCACGTACGGCAGAATTAGATACTCCGGTGGAGGGGAATGACCGTTACGTACATATGGGGTTGCGTGCCTCTTGGGATTATATCTCGAGAGCGTGTTACGAGAAGGCGGGTAAGGCTTATCAATTGCTTTATTGGGATAGCCATAGCCGTTTCTGCCCGGTATGTGGTACTCCTACCGTACAGACTACGTCGATCATGAAGCAATGTCCTTCTTGCAAACATGAGATTTATCCGACAATCTCAGCAGCGATGATCGTCTTGATCCGTAAGGAGGATTCGATTCTTTTGGTACATGCCCGTAATTTCCGGGGAACTTTCCATGGATTAGTGGCCGGATTCTTAGAAGTTGGCGAGACCTTGGAAGAGTGTGTGCGCAGGGAGGTCCGTGAGGAAACGGGTTTAGAGGTCGATAATATCACTTATTTCGGAAACCAACCCTGGCCTTATCCGAGTGGCTTGATGGTAGGCTTTGTAGCGGATTATGTAAGTGGGGAAATTAAGTTGCAGGATGAGGAACTAAGTTCTGGTGCCTTCTATACCAAAGATAACTTACCGGAGATCCCCCGTAAGTTGAGCTTGGCCCGTAAGCTAATCGATTGGTGGTTGGATCATCAATGAGGAGTCCTTTTTTGCGGCCTCTGCCTGTTGTCTTTCGAATTTCTTCCTTTTAGAGATGACATCCGGGGTAGGGAGGTTACCGTAGTTTTGCCAAGTTCCGTTGCGTTTTGCGTTGCGTTTATGGACATATGTTTTCCGGCTGGTCATCCTTCCTAGATCGAAGGTAGCTAGTGAGGTACGACCACTGGACGGAGTCCTTTTCAATTCATCTAAGATAGATTGATAGACAGGCAGTATCTTTTTATACGGTGGATTATGTCGCCAGAATACCGATGGCGGTAAATCCTTCAATGCTACTTTTCGGTGTGTCGTATCGTCTTGTTGGATATATTCTGAGAAATCTTTGGTGATAGGGATATTGCTGGGAGCGGCCAGTTGAGGTTTCCCCATCGGTTTTCCTGGTTCCGGGTTGAGGAAAGAACCGCTTTGGATTGCTTTTTGGAATTCAGGGTTCAATTTGATGGAATCTTTGCCTGCTAATACATCCTTTAGCCAGATCGAATCTTGCTCAGTCCATTGCGCATAGCCTAAGTGTATATTTATACAGACGAAAAATCCAATCAATAGTGGTCTCATGAATGCCTGAATTGTTAATTGTGTTCAAAGATAGTCTTCCTTCTTTCTCCTCGTTTTTTCTTTCGCTTAAATAGTCTTACCGTTTACTTAATCTTAACCCTCTTTGCGGACTATTAATTTAACAGTTCATCTGCGCACGATAATCGTTCGATTACGCACGCTTCTTCCATTGATTTAATACCTACCTTTGAGGCATCACAAACTAGTTCAGCGCTTATGAAAAAGGGAAAACTATTAATTATAGATGATAATGAGGACATCCTTTTTGCCCTTAACTTATTACTGGAGCCCTATATGGAACAAATAAGAGTGGCTACGCAACCGGAGCGCATCGATCATTTCATGCGGACTTTTATCCCGGATATTATCTTGTTGGATATGAATTTCAAACGGGATGCTATTAGTGGTCAGGAGGGTTTCTATTGGCTGGAGAAGATAAAGAAGATAGACCCGGACGTGGTGGTTCTTTTTATGACTGCCTATTCGGATACGGATAAGGCCGTGCGGGCGATTAAGGCGGGAGCTACCGACTTTATCCCGAAACCTTGGGAAAAGGAGAAATTACTCGCTACACTCTCTTCGGCATTGGAACTTCGGGAGAGTAGGGCGGAAGTGCGAAATTTAAAGAAACAAGTTGAGATTCTTAGTTCACCCGAGGATGCTGGCTTCGAGATCATCGGTGAAAGCGAACCGATGCAGGCTATTTTCGCTACGGTCGATAAATTAAAGAATACGGATGCCAATATATTAATCTTGGGGGAGAATGGAACCGGTAAAGATTTAGTTGCCCGCGCCTTATATCATCAATCTCCGCGTTCGGGGAATCTTTTCGTCGGGATCGATGTGGGCTCTATTCCGGAACAACTTTTCGAGAGTGAATTATTCGGCTATGAGAAAGGGGCTTTTACGGATGCCCGTAAGGAAAAGCCGGGACGAATGGAGGTAGCTTCCGGTGGTACCTTGTTCTTGGATGAGATCGGGAACTTAAGCCTTTCCATGCAAGCGAAACTGTTGACCGCTTTGGAAAAACGACAGATAACCCGCTTGGGAGCAACGCAACCTATACCGATTGATATCCGGTTGATCTGCGCAACGAACGTGAATATCCATCATCTTGTGGCAGAAGGTACTTTCCGGCAAGATCTTTTATATCGTATTAATACGATCGAGTTACATATTCCTCCCTTGAGGGAACGAGGAAATGACGTGATCTTATTGGCTGAACATTTCTTGTCGAAGTATGCCCATAAATATAAGAAAGACTTGAAGGGCATTAACAGGGATGGGAAGAATAAGCTACATAATTATGCTTGGCCCGGTAATGTACGTGAACTGCAACATGCGATTGAACGGGCGGTTATCTTGTCTGAAAGTAATTGGCTAAGGCCGGAAGACTTTATTCTGCGTTCTGTCCCGCTTAGGGATAAGGAACCATCCGATGAGTTAAATTTGACGGTATTGGAGAAAGAAGCGATCGAACGTGCCTTACGTCGTGCCGAGGGGAATATCACTCGTGCCGCCGAGCTTCTAGGGATTACCCGCTTTACCTTGTATCGTAAATTGGAGAAATTTGGCTTATGATACGTTACTTGTTGTTCGCTCGTATTTTGGGGATCGTGGTCTTGTCTTTTACTGCCTCATTCTTAGTGCTGAAAGGGTTTTTGTTTATTCCCGCGCTGTTCGGATTTTGTATTCTTGCGCTTTCGGTTTTCTTATATAAGGATCAGCAAAAGACTGTTAAGCGGATGGAATACCTGATAGAGAGTATTCATTACGGGGATCTGAGCTTGTTTTATCCTTCCGATTCAATGACGGAAGACGAAAAGGCTTTGGCCTCTTCTATGAACGCTGCCTTGGAAGCTTTACGGAGTCGATTGTATAATTCGGTGGTCGCTGAGGCGGAAACCGAGGCATGGCAGAAACTTATCCGGGTATTGACGCATGAGATCATGAACTCGATCGCTCCGGTAATCTCTTTATCGGAGACGGTAGCCGAGCGTGCGACGATAAATGGCATGAATGAGAAAGACTACGCTATTATGGTACAAGCCATGCAAACGATCCACCGAAGAAGTAAGGGGTTATTGGATTTTGTCGAGAATTATCGGAAATTAACCCGTCTGCCTTTACCTACTTTACGAAACTTCTCGGTTTCGGCTCTCTTTGACGATATCCGGCTTCTATTCCCGGAGAAATCCGATATCCTCTTCTTTCATGTAAAGCCGGAAGACTTGAATTTATATGCGGACCGGATCATGGTGGAACAAGTATTAATTAATCTATTGAAAAATGCGATAGAGGCTTGTGAAGAATCCTTATCCCCTCAAATTATAGTGGAGGCTGTCCAAAAAAACGGTATGGTAATTATTTCGGTGATTGATAATGGTAGCGGAATTGTTCCCGAGGCAATCGACAAAATCTTCGTTCCTTTCTTCACGACTAAATCTAAAGGTTCCGGCATCGGATTAAGTCTTTGCCGGCAGATCATGAACCGTCATAGAGGAAGTATTAGTCTCGACTCTCAAGTAGAGAAGGGTTCCTCTTTCGTTTTGCGTTTTCCGATTGTTACCAAACGGATTCTATAAATAAGTATTAATACATGCGATTAGCTTATCCGGCTTGATCGGTTTAGCGATGTAAGAGGAGAATCCGCTTTGTTTTACCCGTCCCTCATCTTCCGCGAAGGCGAAAGCTGTTACGGCGATGATAGGAATGGACTGGTTCTTTTCCCGAATTACCCGTGTAGCCTCATAGCCGTCTACGATCGGCATTTTTAGGTCCATTAGGATTAAGTCCGGTTGATATTTATTGAATAAATCGATCGCTTGTTCCCCGTTCCATGCGTGTATAAGGTTATAATCTTTCAACATGGCTTGGAATAAAGTATAGTTGCTTTCGTTATCTTCCGCTATTAATAGGGTTGCAGATTTGGATGACTGGCTCTTCTGTACATTCTCGGTCTTTGGTTTCTCATGCGGGACTTCCTGCATCTCTAGTATCGAATAGGGCAACGTAAACCAGAATGTAGAACCTTTTCCTTGCTCTGATTCCACCCCTATATCTCCACCCAGACGCTTGATAATCATCTGGCAAATCGATAATCCCAGCCCCGTTCCTTGCACAAAGCTATTTAACTTAACGAAACGGGTGAAAACTTGACCGATCTTATCCTTGGCGATACCGCATCCCGTATCTTTTACATAGAAATACAACTCATCGTCTCTACGGCGGTAGCCAAACAGGATGCTACCTTGAGTTGTGAACTTGATGGCATTGTTGATAAAGTTGGTAATGACTTGGGAGACCCGGTTACGGTCGGTGCGTAAGATACAATTCGGGATCTTCTCGACAAAGCATACCTGCACACCATCTTGCGCCTTCAAACGGGAAGACTGCTCGATATCGGAGAATAGTTGATTGACATCTACGTCTGAATCCACGAATTCTAGCGTACCCGCCTCTATCTTGGCTAGATCGAGAATATCATTGATCAATTGCAATAGCAGGTCGTTGTTGCTATTAATGATATTGATATATTCCTCTTTATCCTCCATATTCTCGGTTACGGCCAATAATCCGGAGAAACCGACGATCGCATTCAATGGCGTTCGAATCTCATGACTCATATTCGCCAAGAATGCGGATTTCAAACGATCGGACTCTTCCGCTTTCTCTTTCGCTTTCCTCAGTTCGTTCTCCGCCTGTTTTTGTTTTGTCACGTCTTCTTTCTTGAAAATAACCCCGATAAGGTTGTTGTGCTCGTCTAATACAGGGTTCGCCAAAATATGAAGATACTTTCCATCGCCGAACTCATTCGTGATATCGACCTGCTTTTTGGTTTCCATGGCCTTTGCGACCGTGCAACGGGTACAATAAGGCTTTACTCCGTTCTTGACCAAGAAGCAATTAGCCGGACCGAATTCAGGGATACAGTCATGGAACTCTACCTCGTTTCTCCATTTTACGGTATAATCCGGCTTGATGAAATAGATAGAAGCTTGGATATTATTCATGATTAGTATATTATCTTTCTGTAGATCCAATAACTTATCTTTCAGCTTATTGGTCCGGATAAAGAAGATTAATATCATAATCAGGAAAATAAACAATACGGTGATTACGCTTAGCAATATCTCGAACCTGTATTTGGAGAATAGGCTCGGGTCCTCGTTGATAATAGTAGCGTCGTGGGGCAATGACAGTTTGCTGATATCAAAAGCCTTGATCTTTGAAGCGTCGAACACATATCCATTGGGGATGATTTGGGGATGGATATCTTTAGGGGCGATTTTCTTCTCCAATATACTTAAAGCCTCTTTCGCCAAATCGGAACCTATAGGCCTGTATTTGGGACTGAAACCTCCGATGGCCCAGTGCCCTATGCCGACGGATGCCAATGTGAATGTTGGGATTCTGGGATTGGCGGTCATCATGGTATACGTGGCATTTCCAACATAATACCCGTCGTTCACGTCTACACGCCATGTACCGATCAATATCACGGTCTGATCCGGCAGGTTCTTGATTTGCTCAACGATGGTGTAGATATTATTCTTTCTTCCATCCAGTAATATCAAGTTCAGATCCTTGATATTTTCCATTTCCTTTTTTACCAAGGTCTGCATAGCTAAACCACCGTAGGTATTATCGGTGATTAATGCTATATTTTGAGTTTTGGGATATAGCTTACGTATTAACCGGATATTTTCTTTTACGTCATAAGAATACAAGAACCCGCCAAGGTGTAAACCTTTATCTACGTACTCTTGGATATCGATGTATTTCGGCTCCCATTCGGCGACATTTAAATCCGAGTCGGGTAATAAGATCGCATTCTTACTGATCATACCGCATAAAACCGGTATATCAGGCTTGTATTCTTGGGAGATATAAGAAGCCCATGCCTCTTGACCTAAGATAATGATAAGCTGAGGGGTATTATTTTCCTTATATTTATCCAATATACCTCTCATCTTACCGTCCCATAAGGGGGCTTCCGGGAGGCTCTTACAGTTCATGTTCTCGATAACCACCGGCGAGATACCACCTCCCCGCTTATATTCCTCCATAAACTCGGAAATATTGGCGGTCGTATTACGTGTATCGGGATTGTAGGAGCTAATGATTAAAATAGGGCCTGCATTATCTGTAGCGTATAAGTGGAAAGAAAAGACCAGACTTAACACGATAAAGAGTACGAATCGTATGTAGTTTTTTAATAATGTCATTCTTTACCTACCTATTCATGTGCTTATTTGCGATTAAAGTACTATTTGTTATTAATACAGACCACAAAAATAGGAAAGATTTATGATTAATTGCTGAAATTCAAAATAAAAAGAATCTATTACGCCTAAAATCTATAACTCGATCATCACTCCGATACTTGGGAGAAGCGTTCCTGTAAGACGTTCTATCGGTCTTAATTCGTACCGTTGTTCATATATGGGAGCTTCCGGGTTGATAATTTTACCCGTTTTGATATATACGTCTTGCTCTTTGTATTTGGAATTCAATATGTTTTGGATGTCGATATAGGCTCCAAGCATGATCTTTTTGAAGTAAAATGTTTTATCGATACGGATATCTAACTGCGTGAATGGCTTGAGCCGTTCGCTGTTAAACCGGCTGTAATCATAGTATAGCCCGTTATTAGCGTCCCAAGCTTCTACATAACTACTCTTTTCTACATCGTAAGGCGTATAGGGAGCGCCTCCTACTATCCGGAACTTGGCGCCTACGTCCCAGTTCTTGGGTAAAGAATAAGTCCCGCTAAACGTGAACAGATGCTTATTGTCCCAAGCCGAAGGAAGATAAGTGTCCATATTTCTCCCATCCTTGAATTCGCTTCTTACCAAAGTGTAGGACGCGATGAAAGTAAGCCCTTTATAATTATACCAACGTCCCATGATCTCAAGCCCATAAGCTCGCCCTGTAGCGGTAGATGATACGGCCTCATTTCCCAAGACACCATAGTCAGTACCTTTCGACGCGAGTGGGATACTGTCGAGTATGGACATCGGATAACGATCATAATGTTTATAGAATCCTTCGGCCGTGAATTTCAAGTATGAGGTAGGACGGTATTCCAAGCCTAATCCGGCTTGGTCGCTTCGGATATAGCTTAAATGATTTGCCCGGTTTACATAATTACCTTCATTATCCTTGAATCCCAATGTCGTATAAGGAGGAAGCTCGTAGTAGCGTCCGATATTTGCGTTTATATAAAGCGGATCGGACAAGCGGTAGGATAAGGATAGGCGAGGAGATAACTGATCTAACAAATTATTCATATCCGAGGAATAATTGTTTGCGTCCGCACGAACACCTAAAGAGGTGGTAAACCGCTCGTTATAACTCTCATAAATAGCCGTGGCATAGATACCCCACTTCCATATGCCAAGGTCTGTTTGATATACGATGGTACGGGGGATAGAGGTAAATTGCTTTTGATAGGTGTCATTCGTGTATTGGGCGTATTCGATGTTTCCTCCGACATTCAATTGAATGAATGGTAAGCGGAACGTGTTTTCCGTTCGGAACTTATTCTCAATCTCGTCCGAACGGTAATTTAAGGAGAGATTCTCTACTTGGCTTTCATCATTGTCTTTGTATTTAATATTCTTATTGTTGGTCTGGCTGCGGCTAATAATGACCGAGTAGAGATTTTTACCGGCGTAGTGTTTATAAACCGCTCCAAGGGTATACGTTTTTTGTTTTACGACCGGCAAGTAAGAGAGGATATATTGGTTTTTCTCGCTCATGTCTTTCATTCCTGTATTCAGCTTCATATCATCGATCGCCCCTAATCCGAGAACTGTAAGCTCATTCTTGGGGTTGAAGGAGTGCTTAATCTTGAATTGGGCATCCGTGAAAGTAGGTAAGAACGGCAAGCCGATCATATCGAAAAGGAATTGAAGGTAAGAGCGACGAACAGACACTTGGTAAGTGGTCTTTTTTCCTAGCGGTCCATTAGCGGACACACCGATATCTGAGGCTCCTAGGACTCCTCGCAATGAGAATTTCTCCTTATTTCCATCTTGTAGTTTAAAATCCAATACCGAACTTAAAGTGTTCCCTTTGGATGCGGGGAATGCGGCCGAATAAAAGTTGACCTCCCGGATAAAATCGGGATTGATAATACCGACCGGACCTCCGGAGGCTCCTTGGGTAGAGAAATGGTTGATATTCGGTATCTCTACGCCATCCAAAAAGAAACGGTTCTCCGAGGGACCTCCTCCTCTTACCATCAAGTCGTTACGAAACGCTGCCGTAGACGCTACTCCCGGAAAGGTTTGTACTACCCGGGAGATATCCCGGTTTCCTCCCGCGCTTTTCTCTATCTCCTTGAAACCGATTACACGAAGTCCTAGCGGACTTTCGGCGGTTTTACGGAACGGAGAGGCTACTACGCTAACCTCTTGCAGATTCTGGCTGGCTTCCTCTAGCTCGATCGGGAAGAATATATCTTTATTCGCTAGTCTGAATTCGGCGGTAACGAAGGGCTTATATCCCAGAAAGGAGGATTGGAGACGATAGCTTCCGGGTGATATGCCGGATATCTCGAATAATCCGGTGGAATCGGTGACCGCCCCTTGCGTCGTGTTCCATACCACTACGTTAGCGAAAGGTATCGGCTGTCCGCTTGACGCGTCTTTTACAACTCCCTTGATAGAGAAGGAGCGCTGTTGACCGATAGCGGCTTGTATGGTACATAATAAGAATAGTAAGAAGTAAAGATGGCGTCTATCCATATCTTATATCATATTTATAGCGGTAAAGATAAGTATTATTCTGATTCGTATGTATTATCTTTGCATACATATGGAGAAAGAATTACAGATAACGGCGGATGGAAGCCATACACTATATATTCCGGCGATGGATGAACATTATCATTCCGTGAACGGGGCCCTGCAGGAATCAAGACATATATTTATAGAGGCGGGATTGCATGCGCTTGAAAAAGACTTTATCCGAATCGTGGAGATTGGCTTCGGTACAGGGCTGAACGCCTTCTTGACATTGAAGGATGTCGAGCTATCTCAAGCACATCATATTGATTATCATACAGTAGAGTTATACCCGCTTCCTTTAGATACGATTCGTGCCTTGAATTATGGGGAGCTGATCTGGCCGGAGAGAAAAGAGTTATTCTTAGCCTTGCATGAAGCGGAGTGGAATACTCCCGTTTCAATCTCAGAGCGCTTTACACTTCATAAAATAGAAGGAAATAGTAACGCCTGTGAACTACCGGATGATATCGATTTGATCTATTTCGACGCGTTTGCGCCCGAGAAACAACCGGAGATGTGGAATCAAGAAATCTATAATCGTTTGTATGCTCATACCGCACCGGGCGGAGTGATCGTAACCTATTGCGCAAAAGGAGAGGTACGCAGAGGTATGCAAGCGGCTGGTTTTGAGATGAGCCGTCTTCCCGGTCCTCCGGGCAAGCGACATATACTTAGGGGAATTAAAAATTGAGAATTGAAAGTTACAGAGCGTATTCCTCGGTATTTTCAATTCTCAATTCTCAACTTTCAATTATTTAAGCATTGCCTCGATCTTTTCTACGAACTTATCCTTAGCCGTAGCGCCTACTACTTTATCAACCATCTTACCGTCTTTGAAGAAAAGAACGGTAGGGATGTTGCGGATACCGAATCGTCCGACTACATCGTCATTCTCGTCAACGTTCATTTTACCGATCGTCACACGACCTTCGTATTCGGTTGCCAACTCATCAATGATAGGAGATACCATGCGGCAAGGGCCACACCACTCTGCCCAAAAGTCAAGAACCATGGGCTTTCCGGAGTTAACCAACTCCTCGAAATTAGCGTCTGTAATTTGTAGTGCCATTTTGAATTACGTATTATTTAATTATGAATTATAATCTAATGATTGTTATGACGCCAAAAGTACAAATTCTTTCAGCGTCGTACAACTTTAACCATTAATTTTAAAATCGATATTCTCGTTCTCCTGTAAAAAGTCTACCAGCTCACGGGTCACGTTTAAGCGGATATTTTGGGAGAAGAGATTTAGGGAAATATTATGTTCCCCATCGACAACCTTAAAATATAACAGGCTATGGCCCGGATTGTTCTTGATCAATACCGAAAGCTCATTGATTGTCGGCTCGTCCAAATCATGGATCGGGACCGTGATACTGATTTTCTCGATCAGCTTGTCTTTCTCGTCTTGCAAAAGGTTGACGGTACCAATCTTGAAGTCCAGTTTATTGGGGTCCCAGCGGCTAGGCTCTACACGGGCTGTGATCAAGAGATACATCCCTATTTTACCATACTTGCTGTATTCGATATAATCCTGTCCGAAAAGAGGGATCTCGCCACTACCCGTGAAATCCTCGATCTTCAAGATTCCGTAAGGCTTTCCGTTCTTGGTCATTCCTTCCCGGAAACCGGTGACGATACCACCTAATAAAACCTCCCGGCCTTGTAAGGTTTCCCGCTCGTTAAGTTCTACCATGCCGGTATTACATACATACTTTAATATGATACGGTATTCATCCAACGGGTGGGCGGATAGGTAAATACCGACCAACTCCTTCTCTTTATTTAGGCGTTCGAGATCGCTCCAACGCTCGCATTGCGGGATCTCCGGTTTAGCGATGGCGATCAAGGCGTCTCCACCGAATAAAGAGTTGACTGCCGTGCTCTTATCCATCTGGTATTTGTTACCATAGCGAACCAAGGTATCCAAGAACAATTCCCCTTTTCCACTGTCGGTGAAGAACTGCTCACGCTGGATACCGAAGTTATCGAACGCTCCGGCCAAAGCCATGGACTCTATGTTTTTCTTATTGCAAGCGGTCAAGTTCACCCGTTCTACGAAATCGAAGATACTCTTGTACGGGCCGTTCTTCTTGCGTTCCTCTATGATATTTTGTACGGCTGACTCACCTACGCCTTTCACGGCGCCTAGCCCGAAGCGGATGTTCTTGTTCTTATCTACGCTGAACTTCAAGATAGACTCGTTCACGTCCGGTCCCAATACTTGAATACCCATCGCTTTACATTCATCCATGAACTTCGTGATATCCGTGATATTGGATAAGCTTCGGCTCAAGACGGCGGCCATATACTCGGACGGGAAGTTCGCTTTCAAGTAAGCGGTCTGATAAGCCACCCATGAGTAACAAGTAGCGTGACTCTTATTGAATGCGTATGAGGCGAACTTCTCCCAGTCGGACCAGATCTTATTTAAAGTTTCCTCTTTATAGCCGTTGGCTTGACCACCAGCCATAAATTTAGACTTCAAGTGGTTCATCTTCTCGATCAACTTCTTACCCATCGCCTTACGTAAGGCATCACTCTCACCACGCGTGAAGTTAGCGAGCAAACGGGATAGAAGCATGACCTGCTCCTGATAGACCGTAATACCGTACGTATCTTTTAGGTAGCGTTCCATGACGGGAATGTCGTACTTGATCTCTTCCTTACCCTGTTTACGGGCGATAAAAGAAGGGATGTAATCCATTGGACCCGGGCGATACAGGGCGTTCATGGCGATCAAGTCCTCGAATTTAGAAGGTTGCAACTCCTTCAAATACTTTTGCATACCGGCGGACTCGAACTGGAATGTACCGGTTGTCTTTCCGTCGCAATACAATTTATAAGTCTTGGGGTCCTCCAGACTGATATGGTCGATATCCAGATCATGTCCGGTAGTCAGTTTCACGTTCTCGATCGCTTCCTTGATGATGGACAAGGTCTTCAAGCCCAAGAAGTCCATCTTGATCAATCCGGTTTCCTCGATCACGGAACCCTCGTATTGGGTAACCAGCATCTCCTCGCCGGTATCCTTGTCTTTCGCCGTACTGACAGGTACGACATCCGATATATCATAACGTCCGATAATGACACCGCAGGCGTGTACACCCGTGTTACGGACGTTGCCTTCCAGCATCTGGGCGTATTTCAAGGTATCCCGTGCCAGCGGATCATTTCCGTTAGCCGCCTCTTTTAGTTCCGGCACATACTTGATGGCGTCGCCCAATTTGAACTTCTTCATGTCAGGGATCTTATCCGGAACCAATTTGGCTAACCGGTTCGATTCGGATAACGGTAATTTCTGTACCCGGGCGACATCCTTGATAGCAGACTTGGTAGCCATCGTACCATAAGTAATGATATGAGCCACACGCTCGGCACCGTATTTCTCCGTTACCCAGCGTAAGACCTCGCCACGGCCATCATCATCGAAGTCGGTATCGATATCGGGGAGGGAGATACGGTCCGGATTCAAGAAACGCTCGAACAGGAGGTCATATTTGATCGGGTCGATCTTGGTGATCCCTAAGCAATAAGCTACGGCAGATCCGGCGGCCGAACCACGTCCCGGTCCTACGGATACACCGAGTTCCTCACGAGCGGCACGGATGAAATCTTGCACGATCAAGAAGTAGCCGGGGAAACCCATGGTCTTCATGATATGTAACTCGAAGTTCAGACGCTCCTTTACTTCATCGTCTAAGGGGTCTCCGTAAAGCTCCTTGGCTCCGTCGTATGTCAATTTCGCCAAATAGTCGGCTTCCAGCTTGATGCGGTATAGTTTGTCGTATCCACCTAATTTCTTGATTTTGGAGTGCGCCTCTTCCTCGCTTAATACGACATTACCGTTCTCGTCTCGGGTGAATTCCTCAAATAAATCATGCTCTGTCAATTTCTGACGGTAGGACTCCTCTGTACCGAACTCCTCGGGAATGGCGAAAGTCGGCATGATAGGACCGCTGTCGATGGAGTAGAATTCTATTTTGTCGGCTATCTCGAGCGTATTACTCAAAGCTTCGGGGATATCGGCGAAGATGGTGTTCATCTCGGCGGTTGTCTTCATCCATTCTTGCTTGGAGTAGCGCATACGCTTGGGGTCGTCCAAGTCTTTGCCGGTACTAAGGCAGATCAGGCGGTCGTGAGCCTCAGCATCGTCGGCATTGACGAAATGGACGTCGTTGGTGGCGATTAGCTTGATATTATGTTTGTGAGCAAGTTCGATCAGTACCTTGTTCACCTCTTGTTGATGCGGGAAAATCGTGCAATCGGCGTTGGGGTCGTGTGTCTCGTGCCGTTGCATCTCAAGGTAATAGTCTTCTCCGAATAAGTTTTTGAACCATTTGATAGACTCCTCGGCCTTATCGATTCGTCCGTGCATGATATGCTGCGGGATCTCTCCACCTAAACAGGCGGAGCAGATGATCAGATCCTCGTGGTATTTCTCCAACAACTCTTTGTCGATACGCGGACGTCCGTAGAATCCTTCCGTCCATGAGAGGGATACCATCTTGATCAGGTTCTTGTATCCGTTCTTATTTTTGGCCAGAACGATCAAGTGCCAGCCGCTACGGTCGTCTTGCGAGGCCAGCTTGCTATGCCTTCCGTTGCGAGCGCAATAACATTCGCACCCGATGATCGGCTTGAAGATGGAAGCTTTCGCTTCGGCGATTTGTTTTTGTAGTTCCGTTATCCTTTGTTGTTCCTCATCGGTTGGAGCATCCTTGGCCAGCAGCGGTTTTAGTTCTTTCTCGGAGTCCTTGATGATCCCGAGAGGTTTACTGTTCTTTTTGCTAACCTTATTGAAAAACTCCTTGATACCGAACATAACGCCATGGTCTGTCACGGCGATCGCACGCATTCCGTCTTTGTACGCTTTGTCGATCAATGCGTCGATGGATGCCTGTCCGTCCAGCAAGGAATACTGGGTATGTACGTGTAAATGAATAAACGGTTCCATATATATTAATGTATAGTCTGGTGCATATTGAAATGAGTGCATAAAGGTAGGAAATATTTTTTAGTACGAGAGAGGTTGTTTTGCTTTTAAAAAAACACGTACGTCTTTTTTCGGAAACACGTACATGTTTTTGGAAAAAGACGTACGTGTTTTCTGAAGGATATAATGAGGTTATAATATGTGTGATTCTATAGAATCTATATGTTATATAAACAGATGTTGTATTGATATTTTGCTTGATATAAGCCGTATATCGTGACAGGAGGTTTTCGTGAGGTGCTCGAACTAGCGGATGGAAGATAGTTATGAATGGCGTTTTTCTGTGTGAAAAGCCGTTTTATACTGTACTTATGCTTGGAAAAAGCGAATCTCAGGGAGTTCTGTTTACAAAATGTCATTTTGCTAGAACAAAGGAAACTAATATTCCGATCTATCGCAAAAGGTGATCTTACTTTTGTTGGTTATTGGATGGTGTATTTACTAATGTACGCATGTACATTAAAATAATAAAAGAGAAAAATGATTGATTTAAACGATCGTTTTAATTAGTCATTTGCAAAGGTACGCGTTTCTTTGACTTCTGCAACCCTTCCGGGCTATTTTTTTCATCCCTTATTCGCTTTCTTATCAATAGGATAGCCTATCCTTTACGAAACAAGCTCTTCCTTCCACAAACTTCCCTTTGTACCTCTCGAAAAACGCAAGATCTAAACGATGGTTTAGACTAGTCGTTTTCTAACGATAGTAGACCATAAAGAAGTAGCTAAGTACTTAATTAACACTATTATTAATATTAAATTCTAAATTATGAACAGAAAGATTTCTACATTGTTTACGACGGGTCTGTTGATGGCAGGGTCGTTGTGCGGTAGTGCCTTCGCTCAGACAACCATCCAGGATTTACTGGGACTTGGAGCTCAAGCTACAGAATTGGAGAATGGATCGCGTTATGTGATTACGAATCCTAACGGTGAAGCATATGGTTTCACGGAGTTGAACGCAGGTACGAAACTCTTGAAAGAAGACGTTTGCGATATTACCTCTGCGGATATCAATAAAGATGGTGTAGCCGATGATTTGGATAAGGCTGCGGTTAAGGCTTATGTATGGACTGTATCAGTGACAGAAGGTGTAAGAGGTGATTTTTCTTATAAATTCACGAATGAGCTGACAGGTCAGGTGTTGCGCATCAATGCCGCTGGTAATGCGGTGGAATTGAATACGGCAGCTACGACTGGTAACGCGAACTTTGTGTTTGGAGCAGATTCTCAGGCAGACGATGAGTATGCGGCTACAGGGACTCCTGTGACTTATCCGAATATGTTCGCTTACAAAGCAGCGCCGGGTAATGTTGTTTTAAGTTGGACTTTGATAAGTAAATCTTCTGTACAAACAACAGGAACATTCGCTCCTGAATTTTATAAGGTTGGTTTCGAGAATTTCACGGATGCCGACGAATTGAACGCACTGTATAATACGGCAGGCTTCAATTTCGAGACCAAAGATGCCGTTGAGGAGAACTTGTTCGGCGACAAGAAGATCGTAGCTTATCATTTGAATATGCCTAATGGTGGTATCAATGTAGACCTAGGTGATAAGGCTATCCCTTCTTATGTGCAGATGACAATTCCGAATGGTATGTACTTCTTCGTGGGAGATAAGCCTAAAAACAATACGTACCAAGAGTGGTTCAAACATACGGTTATCGCTGTAAGTTCTACGAATACAGTTGAGGCTACGACTGGTGACCGCGGAGCTGGTCAAGGTTTTGAGCTGACAACTGTAAAGGTTAGCGACTTTAATTTCTATACAGAAACGAATCCGGCCAATATAGAGGCTCGCTGGCAGTCTCAAGGAACGGAGACATCTATTTTCAACGCTTGTTTCTCTGTGAATAAAGACAATTTGTCTGATTATCCGTATGCGTTGTCTTTAGGAACTTTCCGTTATAAGGCAAAAACAAATGATGCGAAACATGAGGAGGTGTCAGATATGAGATTGGCTATCTTGGGCCATGGCGATAAGAACTATTTGGCTACTCAGAAGACTGCGGCTCCGAATCTTCCTCAGTTTATCTTCAAGTTGTCCAGCTCTTTGGCTAAAGACGGTATCGATCTATTGAACACGGAGGCTAAGGCCGCTATCTATAATATCCGTGTCATGAGCGGTACGAAGGGCGATGCCGAGAGTTTGTATGGCAAGTATTTGACAGTTAATACGGTAGAGGTTCGTACAGGAACAGCACCTAGCTATGTCTATAATGATGAGTTCATGTGGACAGCCAAGGCTCAAACATTGGTTGATCTGGCTTATCCGGCTTATCAATTCGTTATCACGGAGGTTAGCGGTAAGGATGTTACCTTCACGAACCGTGAGACACGCGAGTACTTCACCGCTAAATTATTCCCGGTAGAGGGTGAGGAAAACGTATATGAGCTAGGTGTTGGCGCTACAAGTGTTATCTTTGACGATGTTCAAGCCGTATATGTAGATGAGAATACTTATAACGAGGAGACAAGCGATCCCCGTTATAACAAACCGTTGAACAGACTGAAAATCAAATTGGAGAAGGTTGCGGAGGTTGACGCTTACGCAGGGTTCTTGAATGTTGACAACAAGTCTTTGATGACGATGGCATTCGCTCGTGATAGCTATGAGACTTCTAATAAGTTCTATGCTGCTGTTTATGAGAATGCAGGAGCACCGGAGCAATATCATTTGAATGCTTATAACGAGTTCGCTACGGAAGTATCCAAAGCCGCTCAATGGCAGTTGATCAAGAGCAGCACTCCGATGAAGGTGGTAGAGCGTAGTTTCGTTTATAATGATGACGATCATGTGACTGTGAAGGCTAAGGCTGACGTTGTTTACGCTTATACTTACCAATTACGTTATGTGGTAGACGGACAAGAGACAGAGTCCTTCTTCTCTTTGGCAAATTCATCTTATAACTATGTTGAATCTGATAATCAATTAGAAAAGGATAACACTTATAATCTTTCTCAAGCTGACAAGTTTATCATCAAGCAGAATGTGGATGGCTCTGTTTCCTTGATCGCTGTGGATGTTATCGGTACGACTGTTCCGAATAACTCTAGCGTATTTGATGAGGATATCGTATCCGTGGTAGCGGTTCGTAGCTATAAGGATAATAGCGGAAAATATGTACAGTTCTATACTCAACCGGAGGATATCTATAGTTTGTATGCGTATAACTTAAATAATGATTGGGCTTTGAGAACCTACTTGATCGCTGAGTCTCCTGAGGTTAGCTATCCGGCTAAGGAAGGTTACGTACAATTCGAGGGTGAGTTAGGCAACTATATGTCCATGAACGAGAATAAAGAGGGTATCTTGGTTAATCAGAACGCTACCGCATTCTACTTGCACGTAACGGATAAGGATGCTGTTATTCCTTCCTTCTATATCTCTAAGAACGACAACTTCTTGTTCCACGCTCAAGACTCAGTGAACTATTATGTAGCCGATGGTAAGTATGACAAGAAATATCAATGGGCCGAGGAAACAACGAAAGCTATCTTCAAGGCCGCTACGATCGATGAGAGCCGTGATACTTTGACAACAAATATCAAGGGCGAGATGAGAGAGATTGCGGTTAAGGCTGATGACGTGAATACGTTAGGTGGCTTGGATCGTTTCAAGGTTCAGATCGTATTGGCTGATGACACTGATGACTTGTATGTGGTTCGTTCTTTGACGAGCAACTCAGAGGCTGCTAGATATTTATACGCTGTTAACGACAAGTTGACATGGACAAGCGCTAAGTCTCGTGCGTTGAAGTTCAACATCGTAGAAGGTGTTCCTACATCCAACGAGTCTATCGCCGACGCAGCAGAAGGCGTTAAGGTAATCGCTGGCAACGGTACCGTTGAGATCCAAGGCGCAGCTGGTAAGAACGTGGTAATCACAAACGTTCTTGGTAAGGTTGTGGCTAGTACGGTTCTTACATCCGATAACGCTACGATCGCCGCTCCTGCGGGCATCATCGTGGTAGCTGTCGATGGTGAGGAAGCTGTTAAGGCAGTCGTTAAATAAGAATAATGACGATAAAACATAAATCGAAAATCATTCCTGCGGGAGTTGTAGTGATTCAAGTACCCCGTGAGGGCGAACAGGCGGGAATGGATTAATATTAATACTAAAGTAATAAATTAAAGTTCATCTGCCGTTACCTCCGTGAGGAGCGAGGGCGGAAAAGGAATAAGCCCCGGCCGGTTCGTCCAGTCGGGGCTTTATTGGTTTGGAGATTCCGGTTTTACTCAGTAGGGGAATCAGCTTCAAGACAGTTCTGTTGAAGATGATACATCTTATGGGGATAAGATGTATCATGTTGTGCCATTCGTTAAAGCTTAAATGGCAAAGCTGCGCTTTTTATACCGCTTTCTTATAGGTTTCAGTAGGATAAATGTAGATGTTATTGAAAAATGTATATCTTTGCTTACTATTAGAAGGAAAAGCAAATGAGGAAGTTTATGAGAAAGATCGGATTGTTGTTGATTGCCGTGATGATGATTTTACCGGCGATGGCTCAGGTTTCTTTCGGCGTACGTGCCGGAGGCGCTTATTCTTCGTTGATCCAGAAGGTGGAGGATACGTATGAGGCGGGAGCCCGCTTCGGTTTCAGCATAGCGGGTTTGGCGGATATTCCTTTGAGCAAGAATAAAAAATGGTCGCTTCGTCCTGAGGTGGCGTTCGTGAACCAAGGTGGCGCTTATTATTCGAATCAGGATATACATGGGATGGCGCTTCATAATAAATGTTGGTATTACTCTTTGCAGATTCCCGTGAATGTGGCTTATACGTTTACCTTCACGGACGTTCATCTGTCCGTATTCGCCGGTCCTACCTTTGATTGGTCCTTGTTTGGCAAGATGAAGAGCCGAGAGACCAATCCGGATCTCCATTTCGGCGTATCCGAGGAGAAGGATTTGAAACCTTGCGATTTTGGCATGAACGTCGGCCTATCGGTAGAATATAGTAACTTTTTCTTTTCCGTAAGTTCCCTATGCGGCATGATAGACCGCCGTGCCTTGAAGCGTGACGGCGAGACTTCTGTTTATCAAAATAACGTGACATTCTCTTTGGGGTATTACTTCCGTAAGTGATGAGTATCTTCATAATAACTTGAAAAATAATTAGATTTGTTTGGTATTTCGGATAAAACCCGTACCTTTGCAAGCCGATTATTATCAAATTGTACTAAGAGTTTAGTTCTTAGCACGTTGTTGCATCATGTGTCCGTTGTGACAATGTTGGTAAGGCTAGTTTTTTGAGTTATTAATTAATTTAATTTTTAAGCAGTGGATACTTTAAGTTTTAAGACCATTTCTGCAAACAAGGCAACTGTAAACAAAGAGTGGGTCATTGTTGATGCTGAAGGCCAGACGTTAGGTCGCCTTTGCGCTAAAGTAGCGAAGCTTTTGCGCGGTAAGTACAAACCCAATTTCACTCCGCACGTTGACTGTGGTGATAACGTAATCATCATCAATGCAGACAAAGTCGTTCTGACTGGTAACAAGTGGAACGATCGTATTTATTTGAGATATACCGGATATCCCGGTGGACAGATCGAGTATACTCCGGCTGATCTTTTGAAGAAAGGTGGCGACCGTCTGTTCCGTAAAGTAGTAAAAGGTATGTTGCCTAAGAACCGTCTGGGTGCAAAGTTGTTGAACAACATGTACGTTTATGAGGGAACTGAGCACAAGCACGAGGCTCAACAACCTAAGTTAATCGATATAAACTCATATAAATAATCACGATGGAAGTAGTAAATGCAATAGGAAGACGTAAAGCGGCAGTCGCTCGCGTATTCGTTAGCGAAGGTACGGGAAAGATCACGATCAACAAACGTGAGCTGGAAAAATACTTTCCTTCTTCAATCCTTCAGTTTATCGTAAAGCAGCCGTTAGCAAAGTTGAACGTCGCTGAGCAATATGATATTAAGATCAACCTTGACGGTGGTGGTTTCAAAGGTCAGTCTGAGGCTGCCCGTTTGGCTATCTCTCGTGCGTTGATAAAGATTAATCCGGAAGATAAGGCTGTCTTGAGAGCGGAAGGATTCGTAACTCGCGATCCTCGTGCTGTTGAGCGTAAGAAACCGGGTCGTCCGAAAGCTCGTAAGAGATTCCAGTTCAGTAAACGTTAATGTTATTTGTGAGTCCCTTACAAGTAAAGCGAAGCGTTTAGTATCTAAATTATCGGGATTCTTTTTACATGTGGACATGCGGAAAGACTACCTGATGGTTGAAATTAAACAAAGAAAGTAAACGATTTAAGAAAAAAACAATGTCAAGAGTAAATTTTGATCAATTATTAGAGGCTGGTGTACACTTCGGACACTTAAAAAGAAAGTGGAATCCCGCTATGGCTCCTTATATCTTCATGGAGCGCAATGGTATTCATATCATTGACCTTTATAAAACAGTTGCTAAAGTAGACGAAGCCGCTGAAGTTATGAAGAACTTGGCTAAACAAGGCAAGAAAGTTCTTTTCGTGGCTACCAAAAAACAAGCTAAACAAGTTGTCGCTGATAAGGCTGCTTCCGTAGGTATGCCTTACGTTATCGAGCGCTGGCCGGGTGGTATGTTGACCAACTTCCCGACGATCCGTAAAGCTATCAAGAAGATGGCTACTATCGATAAGATGACAAAAGATGGTACATTTGATAATCTTTCTAAGAGAGAAAAACTTCAAATCACTCGCCAACGCGCTAAGTTGGAGAAGACTTTAGGTTCTATCGTAGACCTTACTCGTCTTCCGTCAGCGTTGTTCGTTGTAGACGTGATGAAAGAGCATATCGCTGTTCGCGAGGCTAACCGTTTGGGTATCCCTGTATTCGGTATGGTTGATACGAACTCTAATCCGAACAATATCGACTACGTTATCCCGGCTAACGATGACGCTACAAAGTCTGTAGAGGTTATCTTGGGCGCTATCTGCGAGGCTATGAACGAAGGCTTGCAAGAGCGTAAGGCTGAGAAAATTGACGCAGAGGCTGCTGAGGAAGCTCCGAAAAGAGAGCGTAAGGCAAAAGCTGCTGTTAAGAAAGAACGTACGAAGAAAGAAGACGACGATGCGTTGAACGCTAACGTTGCCGGTAAGTTCGCGAAAGACGAAGAATAATTCGATTGACAATTGACGTTGACAATTGACAATTAGAATACAAATACAATGGGCAGTTGGCTTTTGACAGGATTTGTCAATTGGCAACTGTCCATTGTCAATTTTTGAAAGTATAAACATTTTAAAGATAGAGGAAATAAGATTATGGCTGTAACAATGGCTGATATTACCAAGCTGCGCAAAATGAGTGGAGCTGGTATGATGGACTGTAAGAAGGCTTTGACAGAGTCTGACGGTGACATCGAGAAAGCAATGGAAATTATCCGTAAAAAAGGACAGGCTATCGCCGCTAAACGTTCTGATCGTGAGGCTGCCGAGGGTTGTGTGTTGGCTAAGAAGGATGGCGAGTTCGCCGCTATCATCGCTTTGAAGTGCGAAACGGACTTCGTGGCTAAGAATGAGGACTTCGTAGCTTTGACTCAGGCTATCTTGGACGCTGCCGTGGCTAACAAATGCCATACTTTGGACGAGGTGAAAGCTTTGCCTATGGGCAAGGGTACTATCCAAGAAGCTGTTACGGATCGTAGCGGTATCACTGGCGAGAAAATGGAGTTGGATGGCTACTGCGTAGTTGAAGGTGCTTACACTACTGTATACAACCATATGGGTAAGAACCAACTTTGTACGATCGCCGCTTTCAACAAGGAGTCTGAGGAAGCCGCTCACAATATCGTTATGCAGATCGCCGCTATGAACCCGATCGCTATCGATGAGGCTGGTGTTCCTGAGTCTGTAAAAGAGAAAGAGATCCAGGTTGCTATCGAGAAGACGAAGGCTGAGCAGGTACAGAAGGCTGTAGAGGCTGCATTGAAGAAGGCTGGTATTAATCCTTCGCATGTAGATAGCGAGGCTCACATGGAAAGTAACATGGATAAGGGCTGGATCACGGCAGAGGATGTAGCTAAGGCTAAAGAAATCATCGCTACTGTTTCCGCTGAGAAGGCGGCTAACTTACCTCAACAGATGATCGAGAATATCGCTAAGGGTCGTCTAGGCAAGTTCTTGAAAGAGGTTTGCTTGTTGAACCAAGAAGACATTATGGATGGCAAGAAGACTGTAAGAGAGACAATGAAGGAGATCGATCCTGAGTTACAAATCTTGGCGTTCAAACGTTTCACTTTGCGTGCTGAATAATTGCGGTAACGTATTTGATATAAAGAAAAAGGCGGTACAACCCAATGTATCGCCTTTTTTATGAAGTATAGCTTACTTGCCCATAGAAGATATACTTACTTGTCCAATGCAGTATATCTTACTTTGCCAAGTAAGTATATCTGTTTAATTTTTTCTTATTTCAATGCGGCCAACGCATCCTTAATACGTTTGATCGCCTCCACGATATTCTCATCGCTGGTAGCGTAACTCATGCGGATACACTCAGGTGCCCCGAACGAGGTACCACCTACGCAAGCTACGTGCGCTACTTCTAAGAGATACATAGCTAAGTCATCAGCGTTGTTGATTACACGGGTTCCATCTGTCTTGCCGTAATAATAACTACATTTGGGGAATAAGTAGAAGGCGCCTTCCGGCTTATTCACCTCGAAGCCCGGAACTTCTTTCGCTAAATTAACGATTAAGTCACGACGACGTTCGAAGGCCTTGCGCATTTCCTCAACGGGTTCTTGTGAGCCTGTATAAGCCGCTTCCGCCGCTTTTTGAGATACGGAGCAAGGGCCAGAGGTATATTGTCCTTGTAATTTATTAACCGCTTTCACGATCCATTCCGGTCCGGCGATGAAACCGATACGCCAGCCAGTCATCGCATACGCTTTGGAAACGCCGTTTACGATAACCGTACGGTCTTTCATTCCTTCGATAGAAGCGATGCTGTTGTGTTTACCAATATAGTTAATATGTTCGTAGATCTCATCCGCTATAACGATGATATCCGGATGTTTTTTCAATACTTCCGCTAAACCAGCCAATTCCTCGGCGCTGTAAACAGAACCCGTCGGGTTGGAGGGAGAGCAAAGGATTAACGCTTTTGTCTTAGGCGTAATAGCGGCTTCCAGCTGAGCTGGAGTGATCTTGAAATCTTGCTCGATACCAGCCGGAACGATAACGGGGGTTCCTTCCGCTAACTTCACCATCTCCGGATAGCTTACCCAGAAAGGGGCAGGGATGATAACCTCGTCCCCCGGATTTACCAATACCATGACCGTGTTACAAACGGATTGTTTGGCACCGTTTGCGCAAGAGATCTGGCCTGCTGTATATTCCAGTCCATTCTCGTTCTTCAATTTGGCAACGATAGCATTACGTAATGCCGGATAACCCGCTACGGGAGAATAACGTGAGAAATTATCGTCAATCGCCTTCTTCGCGGCTTCTTTAATGAAGTCGGGAGTATTGAAATCGGGTTCTCCCACACTTAAGTTGATAACATCGATACCTTGAGCTTTCAACTCACCGCTCTTTTGTGACATCGCCAATGTTGCTGAAGGCGATAAACTCGCTAAACGATCTGAGACTTGTGTCATGACATTGCTTTTTGTATAGGTTGTTTTATTATTATGCGACAAAAGTAATCAATAATCGGAATTCTTGCAACGTTCTGATAACTATTTAATGTTATGCAGCACATGCCCCATACGTTCTTTCTTCGTTTTCATGTAGAATTCGTTGTATGGATTTGGTTTCACCTCGATAGGAACGTTCTCTACTACCTCAAGTCCGTATGCTTCCAGACCTACGCGTTTTACCGGATTATTGCTCATCAGGCGCATTTTCGTTACGCCGATATGACGTAAGATCTGTGCTCCGACACCATAATCTCGCTCATCCGCTTGATGGCCTAAATGCAAGTTCGCGTCCACCGTATCCAAACCATCCTCTTGGAGCTTGTATGCTTTCATCTTCTCCATCAATCCGATGCCTCGTCCTTCTTGGTTCAGGTAAACGATAACCCCTTTGCCTTCTTGGTCGATGCGGCGCATAGCCTCGTGCAGTTGCTCTCCGCACTCGCAACGCATGGAACCGAAGATATCACCTGTAGCGCAAGATGAGTGCACGCGTACTAAGATAGGCTCGTCTTTTTCGAATTTACCCTTTATCAAAGCGATATGTTCTAATCCATTGCTTTTCTGGCGGAAAGGAATGAGACGGAAATGTCCGTACTCGGTAGGGAGATCTACCTCTACGCCGTTCTCTACGATCGATTCGGTCCGGAGGCGATAAGCGATCAGGTCCTTGATGCAAATAATCTTGATATCGAATTTCTTGGCTACCTCAATTAATTGCGGCAGACGTGCCATGGTTCCATCCTCGTTGATGATCTCGATCAAGGCTCCGGCGGGATATAAACCGGCTAACCGGGCCAAATCCACGGCAGCCTCTGTATGACCCGCACGGCGAAGTACGCCACGAGAGCGGGCACGGAGCGGATTGATATGTCCGGGACGTCCCAGATCGGATGGCTTGGTCTTTGGATCAGCCAGCGCCAAGATCGTTTCCGCACGGTCGTACATGGAAACGCCGGTCGTACATTTCCCTCCTAATTTATCTACTGTTATCGTGAAAGGAGTTCCTAGTAAAGAGGTGTTATTGGCAACTTGCATATCCAGCTCCAACTCTTGGCAACGTTCTTCCGTGATCGGGGCGCATAATACACCTCGTCCGTTTTTCAACATGAAGTTGATTTTTTCCGGGGTTACTTTCTCGGCCGCGATGATAAAGTCTCCTTCATTCTCCCGGTCCTCGTCGTCTACAACGATTAAGAACTTTCCTTCACGGAAATCCTCGATAGCTTCTTCGATGGTGTTTAATTGAATCTCGCTCATATTTATTGATTATTTATATCCGAGTTATTTTTTTAGCAAATGTAATGAATATATCATATTGATCAGCTCCTTACTGGTCTTTTGTACCATAACGATATCATGCCGTAGCAATTTACGTTGGTACGTAGCCAATAGGTAGATCGGCAATCCCAGTGGGAAGAAAATACCGATAGCCAAGGCAAGTTTCCCGTTTATATGCTTGCTTAGCTTATTATTGTAACCTCCGATGACCGGGTAGTCCATCAATTTATTCAAGAGCAAATTCTGGTCGGAATTACTTAATTCCTCCACGATATTTTCCGTGTCTTGAGCTAACAGTTCCGCTGTGTTATCTTTTCCTCCTTGTTTCCAAAATGTCAGATAATTGATCCAACGTTTATGG
This sequence comes from Parabacteroides sp. B2-S-102, assembly GCF_023656665.1. Taxonomy (NCBI): domain Bacteria; kingdom Pseudomonadati; phylum Bacteroidota; class Bacteroidia; order Bacteroidales; family Tannerellaceae; genus Parabacteroides; species Parabacteroides sp. B2-S-102. The sequence continues at coordinate 151,167 of NZ_JAMOKM010000013.1, forward strand.
TTTGTCAGATAAGTCGTACTTTCTTCCACCAATTTCTCCAGTTGGGGGAGGGTGGCCTCATAATCGGGGGTGTATATGATCACCTCTTTCCGTTCCACTTTTCGCCCTTCACGCTTACCTATTAAGTTCTTCAAGGCATTCACGTAAGTGTCGGCATTCAAGATAACAGAATCTTTTACCGCTTTATAGGTTAGGAATATACCCATAGGTGTTAGGACCACGGAGCTAAGCCACATACCTTCCCATGCGTCCCAAACGCCGTCGCGTGCCATCTTGAAGCCCATATTATCTATAATATAATAGAAGATAAACAAGATTACCGAGATAACGACCGGCACGCCCAACCCTCCTTTACGGATGATGGCTCCTAAGGGCGCTCCGATAAAGAAGAACATGATGCAAGCGAACGATACCGTGAATTTCTTATGCCATTCCGTCAAGTGGCGGCGTACCTTATAGGCCTCGTCGCCAACCGTGGCCGCACGGAAATAATAGTCGGTCTTGATATTCTCGATCGAGGACTTGGCCCGACCTAATAAGGCGGCTTGGCTACTCGCTGCTTGCGCTAGGTAAAGACTGTCGAAATCTAACTGGATGGTAGGAGTGATTACCGGCAATTTTTCCTGCCGCTCGTCTGGTTGCCCCTCGGCTTCACTCTCTTTTTTAGCCCGTAAGGACTTTAGTGTTTTTACGTATGAGGCATCGTAAATGCTTTTTGCGTTCACGTCCTTGATGCTATCCAAGCGTACGCCCATCGAATCGATAGAGGTTTGTAAATCCTTCAAGTTTTTTCCCATATATTGGTTCTGCATGAAAGATTCGTCGGTACGGTTGAAATTCGCGTCGAATTCAATCAAGATATCCTTGCTGCTGAATGATTCTCGTCGATAGGGGACGGCGGTTCTCGCTTGCGTCGTGTTGGCTTGGCTTTTACCTACGTTCTCGAAAGATTCTCCGTTGAATAAAGATAGGACAAGGAATAATTTATCGGCGGATGTCTTTAGCCGTCCGGAGTCCGCTACGATTACACGGGCGTTATTGAATCCTTCCGAATAATCATAGATCATCACGTCTTTTAATAAACCGTCCTTCGGGTCCTTTTTCTTCACATATACATTGAATCCGGGAATATCTTTGTAGAATGAACCTTCCGGAATATCCAATTCCGGTGATTTCTGGCGCATGGAATATAATAATGTATATAGCTTGACTTGGACAACGGGCATTACGTTGTTTTGGAAGAAAAAGGCTCCCACGCTCACGAATAGGAGCGTTACGATCAAAGGACGCATGATATGTATCAATGATACCCCGGCAGACTTCATGGCCAGTAATTCCAGACGTTCCCCTAAATTTCCAAAAGTCATTAATGAGGCTAATAGAATAGCCAAGGGAAGTGCCATCGGGACAAGAAACAAAGCCGCATACATAAACATCTCCGCTAATACAGGGATGCCAAGGCCTTTTCCCACCATATCGTCGATGTATCGCCAAAGAAATTGCATCAACACAATAAACAGACAAATACCGAATGTCATAAGAAACAACGGCAGGAATGTCTGCAGCATAAATGTATATAATCGTTTTATTCTCAACATTGCCTAATCTGGTTGAAGTGGCAAAAGTAGTGTAAAAAACGATAACACCCCACAGATTTCTGTAAAACTACTCTAAATACCAAGCGTTCGCTTCAAATCTTCCACTTGCGAGTCCCATAAATTAATGGAATCTTTTTTCTCCCCGGGTTCGGAGAAATCCGTAATCTCAAGTGCCGTAGAACCTGTTAATTCGATTGTATGGATTATAAATTCGAAATAAGCGTTCTCATCTTCCTCGTCTACCCAGCGGTAACGGATAAAGTTCTCCGGCTTGGAGTCGATCACTGTTGCCTCTTGGGCCTCTTTACTCCATTTAAAGGTATAGAGATTATCATTTATAATGACCTCGTCGGCGAACCAAGCGGAAAGTCCCAAAGCGGTGGTTAGGTGATTCCACAAGCTTCGTCGTGAAACTTTATCGAAAATGTATTCGATATGAAACTTCTCTTTCTTCATTGTTCTTATCCTTATATTTGCCGCAAGATACGTAAAAGATTTGAAAACGACTAATTTTAATGATGAAAAAAGTAACTAATAACTAACTGTTTAGGTGGAGACCTTAAAAATTAAGCGAATTTTTTTATTGAAAATGTTGTGTAATTCAAAAATAACCCCTACTTTTGCACCGTCAATAAGAGAAACAGTGACAATAAAATGATGGCGAGATAGCTCAGCTGGTTAGAGCGCATGATTCATAATCATGAGGTCCCCGGTTCAATCCCGGGTCTCGCTACCTAGAAAAGGAGGTCGATTTTTCGATCTCCTTTTTTTATGTCCTTTTTTCTTTTGCTATCAGATGGTCTTTTGGGAGGATAAAAAAACCTGAACAATCTTTCTCGTAAACGATCTTGATTGTTCAGGCAAAATAATTATGTAACCTCGCGGTTATGTTAATTAGGTTTGCCTACATCATAATTTAAGGGTAATTATATATGTAAGCAGGGTCATAGGGTAAAATTTCGCAAATTGCTTTGCTTGATTTATAAATACAAAGATATGTATGTCTAAATGTTTTGAGTGATGGTATTTGTCTCAATAGGAGAATGTATTTCTATCATATAGATAACGCACGCCTCGGAAATCATCTGAAGCGTGCGTTTAGCATATAAAATTTAAATCTAGTTACCCTTGTTTATGTAGTGACCCTGCTGTGATTTTTATATGCTTACCCTAATGTCTGTTGCGAATATATTCATAATATTCATAGGTTGTATCTTTATTTGATCGGTATTTATATCAGCTTAGTGTGTAAAACTATCAACAGGTGGAGTGAACCTTGTGATGAAGCGGGTTTTCGTTAGTATTTAAATAAAGTTAAGACGGTGTTCGTGTCAATATCATGGGTATTCCTATCACGGAGAATGCGGTTTTTGAGAGAAAAACAGCGCACGCCCGAAATTCTCTAATCTCGTGACGTGCGCCAAAGCATATAAAAATTGAGGGTATCTTAATTCATTGTTATATGTTGGATAACGGTTGCCCAGTCAGCAATTGTAATATTAGCCGAAACTTCTCCGGAGTACTTGAAAGTGATCTCGGTGCGTTTTCCGGGGGTTGCAGCGAATAATTCTCCATTTTTGTCTTTTTCGCTAGAAAAAATAAGATTGCCGTCCTTGTAAAGCTCTACCGTTATATTTTGAGCCGGAAAAATGGCTTGGGTTTCTGTTGTCAAATTACCTTTTTCGTCAAAAGAAGCGGGGAAAGCGAATTCAACCTCTTCTCCTGTTGGGTTGCCATTGTAGTCCAATGAGCTTTTTGTATTTTTAATTCGATATTCAAAATTTCCGGCATTACTCCCTAGATACTTGATCAGTCCTTTTGTTGAAAGCTGGAAAATTGAAGTTTTGCGAATGATTTGTAATTCGTTTGATACGGTGGATTTTGTTGAAGAGTTCTTATGAAGCGTAACTTGTCCATAGAACAAATCGCTCGGAATATTAGCTATGCCGTTATTCTCTTTTAGGCTGACTTGCAAATCGGATATAATATTGGCTTTGCTCATGTTTGAAATCTCTTCGTTTCCAGAATTGATTCCACTCCATGCGATCACGGTTATGTCATTACTGTTCGGACAGTTAATGTCTATAGCCCGGCGAGATAAAATTGTAGATTTGTTTACATTAATCTGCTCGAAGAAATCGTTGTTTTGATCGAAGACAAATAATGTAGCTCCATTCACCTCTCCCTTGGTCGTAATGTCGTTACCATCTGAATTCATTGCTTTTAATACCACGGAGAATGGTACTTCGGCTTGTTCAATAACCTCACTTGTTGTTGCTACTACGTCATTTGAATCATCCGTGCAAGCGGAGAATGACAAAACTGTTAAAATAACAGAAACCGCAAATACGCAATTTGCGAAAAAATTACCCCTTTTCATGACCCTACTTTTTATATGCTTTACCCTTAATCTAAGTGACTTGGTTTTTTTGACCGCCCCTCAACGGTCTTTCCTTATCACTACATCGCAAATGTATGTATAAAAATCATAGGTTGTATCTTTTGTGATGGGTATTTTTATCAAAAAAGTGGGTAAAACTATCATTATACCTCTATATTCCTCTGTTGATGCATGTTTTGGATGATGATTAAATAATGTTAATGGGTTTATTCCTGTCAATTTGAGTGGTAAATATATCATCGCTGGTCCTTATTGATAGCCTTGCCTCTGTTGTGTGATAGGAATGCAGTTGTTGTTAACGTCTATTAAAACGACAGTAAAAAACGTTCGTTTAAATCTTGCGTTTT
>NZ_JAMOKM010000014.1:0-121216 GCF_023656665.1 Parabacteroides sp. B2-S-102
TATAGAACCCGCACATCTTTGGGTTGAATTGATGTAACAATAAATCATAGAACGATAAAATGAATAAACGACATTATGAACATACGTTACCCAATATACGAGGGAGTTTATCGAATACTTACGTATGAAATCAGTATGGTAGAAGCGGCGGGCGCTTTTGCTACGGATGCACTCGTAGGTGCCGTAAAACGAGGCGTTGTAGGCGGTGGAGCAAAAGCGGACTTGCTCGATATCCTCCTCCTCGGCCAGTTCCGGGAAACGGCGGTATAACAGTTTCAAGAACATGGCCAGATAAATACATTGCCAGTTCCGGTCGTCCAGCCGGAGTACGCATATGCGGTGGGCCTCCAACGTCTCGGAGAGATCGAAATAGATCCCGTACTCGTGTCGCCATTCCGTTCGCATCCACTGTCGTTCCAGATCCTCCACGAAGGAAGGCTTCATCTGGAAGCGGCCAATGGAGAAATCGGCTCCCTTTACCCCCTTTTGCTGGTAAAGCGCCTTGACGGCTGTTGTCTCCATAAAGTCCATCAAGGCCGAGTAACGAACCAATTCGGGGAAGACAACCGCCACGGCCAACTCCGTCCGGATACCGAACTCCGGGAAGATCAAGTTCCAGACCTCCCGTTATCCCGCCACGTACTTATCAGCTTCTATCCATTCCTTTTCAAAGATCTTTTGGTAATCCTGCGCCAAGGCGGTCGATCCGCTGAGAGCTCGCGCCAACAACGCAACGAGGAATACCGCTATAGTTTGTACGTGCATTTTTCAACACCTGCAGACGAGGCGATGATCCACACCAGCCTGTCGCTCTCCTTCTTGAAAGCCAGCGGATAGAAGGAGGTGCCGTCATGCAGGGTAAGCGATCCGTCGCGCGTGTAGGTCACCTTGCGTGTGCCGCTAGCCGAGGTCCAAGCTCCGTAGGTGGGTTCCGTCCGTGCCCCTTTCGCTTGGAAATCGCCGGGATCGTTCGGCCCCAGTTCCCGCTTCTTGCCGTTTTCGTAAAGGTATCTCTTGCCCGCATTGTCGGCGGTGTAGACGCGGCTGTTGTTCAAGAAGCCGTCGACCGACGTGGCGAAACCACTCTCCGCGTAAAACAGGTGCTCACCCTCGGGAATCTCAATGATCGTCTCCATGTAGACCGGCAACACCCGCGGTTGCGGGAAGTCGCGATACGCCTTGTGCAAGATATTGGTGTAATTGGTCACGGCGTTGAACGAGGCACGTTTCTCGGCGCAGGCCGGGATGATTCCCTCCTGCATCATCTCTTTCTGCAACTTCACGATGTCCGGATACATGGCCTTTACCCCATCCAATTGGGTTTGCAGGCTGTTGCGCCAGAGCTTGGCGGCACGGAGGCGATAGTTTTTCATCCGCTCGTCGGCACGGGCATAAAGTTCCTCAACCTTCTGGCTGTCGTCGGTCTCATAGATTTGGGCATAGAGGGTCTTTAATTCCGATTCGTATTCCCCGGCGATCTTCTCGCAACTCGTGATTGCGCCATCGCTCGCCTGTAGTATCTTTTTCATCTTCTCGGTTTGCTGCACGGTCATTTGTTCCAGCTTGACGAACTTGGCGTTGAAGGCTGTCGTTTTCTCGTTCGTCGCCTGCATTTTTTCCATCATGGAACCTAGGTCGCTCAGGTTGCCTTGGTTCTCCGCTAAGAAGGCCATCTTCTCCTCGTTGGTCAACTTGCCTCCTTTGGCTGCCTCACGTTTCTCCAGATTGGCGCCCATGGCCTCAAGCCCCCGGGTATCGCCTACCAAGGCGTTCTTCATCTTCTCGATCAAGCGTTCCTTTTCCGCTTCGGGGAGGTTCGGGTCTTCCAAGCTTTTCATTTCCTCCACCGTAATCCCGTTGATATCGGCCAACTCTACATAGAACTTATCCCGGAGGGCGATCATCTCCTCGTCCGAGCAGGTATGTATCGAATCCAGTTCCGTTATACGCATATCCACGGCTACGATCTTGCGGTAGTAGGTCGCACGGGCGGTTTCCTCCGGGTAGACGATGCTCTCGACGGAAGGCAACGGGGGAAGCTCGTTCAGCAAGGCCTCCGGCGAGTTGGCTCTGCTGGGAGCGATCATCTCGTCCCACGTGGCGGTAGCCGTGCGACGTTTTTGTAGCTTATCCGTGGGGGTGACAGATCGTGTCGGCTGATCGCCATCTCCACCGACGAAAGGCTCCTCTCCTATCTCGGCGGTATCATCCTTGGTACCTACTACGTTGCCCACTTTCTGTTTCAGTTTCTTCAAGAAACTCTGGCCGTGCACCTCCACCGGTATCCTGCAGAATATCGCAAGGGCGATTGCCATGATGTTCAAGATCTTTCTCATCGTTGTATTTGTTTATAAGGTGAATATTCTGTCGTCTATTCGTATCGGATACGCTCCCATTTCTCCACGTCATCCAAGCTTTGATCTATATGTATCTGGATGCTCCCGTCGGGCTTGCCTCCGAATCCCTCCTTGGGGATCGGGTCGTTCACGCTACCCTGGCTGCGGAAAGGGATCGTTCCCAATCCGCTGATGCTAAGCCCGTCGTTTATGTTCCCATCGATGACGATGAAATCTCGCGTGGCGTAATAATTCAGGTAGTGATCGGCTTTGAACGATATTCCCTCATCGCTGACCGTACCGGATACCGCCACGTTATGCTGCAACTGGAAATAGGTCTCGATCTCTGGCTGGGGCTTGTCGCCCGGCATCCATTCCCTGTCTCCCATGAATACTTCCGTGCTGGCGTAAACAGATTTGGTCGGTTTCTTAGGCATATTCACCACCACCTTCACCGGCAGGCGGTATATGTTGTGGGCCTGCGTGGGTTTCGTGCTGTGCTTGAAGCCAAGGCCCCAGCTCTCCGCCCATAGTTTCATATACGACTGGTTTATCCTTATATCGGAGGCGAACATCGGGGCGTCTCCAACGATCGTTGTTTGTCCGAAACGTAGCAGTTCCTTATCCACAAAATAGTGCGCATCCCAATTCTGCATACAACACCTCGGCGTCCAGCCACCCGATGTACTCACCAGCGAAAGTCCTGTAGAACTGCTGCTCCGTCAGTTTCTCGTTGGCCCCGTGATAACTCTTCTCCAGCTCCATCTTGATCTTCCATTGCTGTACGCACATCTCTCCCTCATAAAAGAAAGGAGCGTTGGCCGAACCGTTCACGCGCAGCACCCACGTCTGTCCTTTCGTTTGCGCGATCTGCCACAAGCGGTTGTTGGCGATGCGATAGAAACGGGCGAGCGAGACCAGATTGTCCTCGGCCACGCAGTTGATCCATTTCTGCTTATCCCGTTCTCGCGCGTTCAAGAAGATCTCGACACGCCCTTTCAGGCTGAAGATCTTACCCACCGTGCTGAGTGTCTTATTCACCAAGTATTTGTACGCCTCGCTCTTGAGCCGTCCCTGTATCCTCTCCGCCTCGTAATACTTGTCGCGATCCTTCACGCCGCTGATCAGCGCCAACGCGTCTCCCGCCAGGCCGTTCAACCCGCTCATGCTCACGAGGTCGTCCCAGAATTGCTCGTTCGTTATATCGTTCGGCTTGGCTTGCGCCGCCCTTTCGATCACTTGCCGCAGCGTGGCGAAATTCCAGCCCAGGTCGCTTAGGGCCCGGTTTACCGCCTCCTTCTTTTCTTTCAGGTCGATGGATCTGGTGCAGACCAACTCTCCCCCGAAGATGATGGGGCACTCTATATCGTTAAACGACTTAACCTTAAACGGGTTGACTCCGTAATACATGGTATAGGTCAACGAATGGCTTCCCGGCTCGCAAGGCAGGTTGATCAAGTCGAAGTTTATCAAGCTCCAATCCGATTGCGCTATCACCCGGGAAACAGCGGACAAGCAGAATAGCGTTATCACGGTAAATATGAATCCTATGCGTTTCATTTGTGTCCTCCTTTCCATACGTTCAGTAATGCTTGCAATCCTTTATTCTCCGGATCTATCAGCAGCCCCTCGTTCAGGTAGTAGGCGGCCTTTACGCTATCGCCGTTCTGTACGCTCAGCAACGAGGCACCGGCGAAATTGCGTGCGTTGAAGGGGTTCGCCTGTACGGCCGTCTCATACAGCATGAGCGCCGCTCCCACGGCCGTGGGTAATACGACCAAGGTGTCGGCGGCTTTCGCCGTCAGGTAGTCATCGTCGAAATTAAGGTAATGGTGCGGGCAGCTATAGGTGCTCAGGTGAAAATACTTGCGGTATTCCTCCTCCTTGGGGAGCAGCCTGCGGGCAATGGCCCTGAGCTCGCCGCTCGTAAGGTCCTGCCAATAGGAGAAATCCCATACGGTGGACGGGAAAGCGGGGTTGCACATCGCGTTGGCGTAGCATTCTCTCGCCTTATCTTCCTTTCCCTTGTAATCCCACGAGATGGCCTCGAAGAAGTAAGGGTAAGGCGACGCTATGCTTTGGGTAGCCAACAAGTCCCAAGCCTCGCTCCGCTCGCTGTCCTCATCCAATTCCATATTGACAAGCTCCTGGCTCAGTTTTTCGGTCATCGTATCCAGCTTCCCGGTTAGGTTGGTAAGCGCAGTAAGGAGTCCTCCCTCATCTTCCCATCCCCAATCTTCCATATCTTCCTCGTCCTCCTTGCGCTGTTTCTCTTCGGCGGCTTTCTTGGCGGCGGCCCTCTCGTCGCGCTGTTTTACGTAGATCAGCTCGCTCAACCCGTAGCGAAGGCTGGCCACGGCTACCACGGCTTGCCCGTAATAGTAGTTCGCCTGTAGCATATAGCCTTGCTCGTAAAGCTTGTTCCCTTTTTGGAACATCTCTTCGGCCTCGGCCATAAAAGCCGTTTCCGTAGGATAAGCGCCACTTTGCCCGGTGGGCAAGGAAGGCAAGACGAAAGCGAATGCTCCCATAGCGGCAAGACTGAGTAGTAGAATCGATAGCTTCTTCATGGCTTTCTTATTTGAGCGTGTTATACATTCTATATTATATGAATACCTATTTCACCAGTTTATAGCCCTCCTGAGAGGTCGGTATCAACGACGGATCGGGCGAGAAGGTGAGCAACGTGACGGAGGGTTGCGGTTTCATCCGTTCCGCATAGTTACCCATTCCGGCTCCTCCTTTCACGGAGAACTTGCGGTGTACCACAGCTCCGCTATTCTTTTCAATCCAGACGATGTCGGTCGTCTCGATATGTTTCAAGTCTTTAATCGAGTTGTCCATGCTGGATTTAGTGCCAAAGAGGTCTCCTATGGCTTTCATCCCGGCACTCAGGTCGTTCTCGGTACCAGTGACACGGGTGATCTTCTCACAATCGAAGCCGCCCCAACGCACGTCCTCTACCCCGACAGATTCTTGCGTGCTGGACTGGACAAAGCTATCGTCCTGTTCCACCTTCTTCTCTTTCTGAGCAGTATGGACAATGCCATACACATTCCCTATCTTGTCGCAAAAGAACGCATAATAGTCCGAGTCGGAAGTCGCCTTTAGCTGCGCCACCTTGTTTTTAGACGAAATCTGGTAAATCTTATAATCGCCTTCGTCAAGCAGGATAAGCGTCTCGACATTGCCAGAGTTGTTCCAGAAATGGTAATAAAGGATTTTGCCCGACTTTTGTATTTCCACGTTCACCTTGTTCCCCATTGACTTAGCTGTCAGTTCCATACGGAAGTTGCGAGCGAACCACGGATTCTCCTTGTCGATCGCCTTACGCTGGGCCGGCGTGAGCGACGGATCGACAAAGGCACCGTTATCCGGCCTGTCGCCTTGTTTATCCATTTCCAGATCGCTCCCCTTTTCGGAGGCGGCCGCTTCCTTCCGCTCCTTTACGGCCTCGGTAGCCGCACGGAGCTTCTCCTTGATCTTCTCCTTGCCGCCGCAAGCCGTCACCATCAAGACGAGGCTCGCCAAGCACATCAGTATGTAGAATTTCTTTTTCATATCGCTCACTTATTCGTTACATCTTGACAAACTCCACCCGCCGGTTCTTGGCACGACCCTCGTCCGTTCCGTTATCGGCGATGGGAGATGATTGTCCTTTGCCGGAAGCGGAGAGGCGATCGGCACTGATGCCCAGTTCAACCAGTTTACCTACGATGGCGTTGCTGCGGGCCTCGCTTAACGTCTGGTTGGAAGCCTCGTTGCCGGTGCTATCGGTATGGCCTTCTACGGAGAATCTCAGGTCGGGGTTATCGGTCATTAATTTGACGATACGATTGATCTCACCCATACTCTCTGGTTTGATGGTGGACTTGCCGACATCGAAGGTGATGCCATACGTGATGAACTTACCGTCGCTCATCATGCGGTCGTACAATGGCACTGCGCCTTTGGCGACACGTATGTTGCGGATGGAAGTGTTATTCGTAAAATATCCACCGCCTCTATAAAACTGTATGTCAAAATGTCCGGGTGCTACCGTATTCGGAATATTGGCATAGCGGATACCATTTATGTAAACTTTCATTGCCCGTTGATTGAAGGACAGTGAGAAGTGGTTCCATGAGTTCGGGATAGTCCGAAAAGAGTCATCGCTTCCGCTACGGCTGTTCTCCCCAGAGGAAGGAATAAAGTCCCATCTTAGGCGTGTACGATGGTCTGAAGCACTATAATACCAGTCGTCAAGATTGATAGTTTGAACACGACTTCCCGATTCGGGTTTGTAAAAACGTACGATATAGCAATTTTCCGGCTCATCATCTCCCTTTTTTGTAAAAGGCCCTACCCAAAAGTCAAATTCCAGCGTGAACTTTTCCGGCAAATAACTTTTCATATTATCGAATAGCGGTGCAATGACCGGATCATCCTGACTCACGCAAAGTATCACCTTATCGCCATTGATTTGAGCGATCTCAACAGTACCTTTTAATAAATCCCACTGGCTGAGGAATTCTCCTATCTGTTCCCGGGTCACATCATCCTCAAAAATAATCTCATCCCCCGGCACGAAGTCACTCTTGGCATACGTCATTTCGAGTGATTGCTGTGGTTGTTGCTGTTCCTGCTGTGCCAGATCTTCCCCATCATCCATAGTTTCAAAATTCCCTTGTGAATTTGTACTTGTTGGTGGCTCCTCCTTTTCATTATTATTATTCCCTTTCCCCGTCACCACATCCTCCGCTCCCTCGAAAGCCTTGTCTACGGTCTGTTCCACTTTCCGTTCCACGTTCCTCTCCGTTGCCCGTTTGGCACTCTCACCCGCTTTCTTGAGGAGTTTCTTTCCCCATTGGGCTTGCACGTCCATTGTCCCGATTAGGAGCAACATGGCAGATAAAATAAATACTAGCTTTTTCATTTCCTTTAATTCATTAGATTAATAATTCATTCCTATTTATTTACCGAAACACCTTCTGATGGATCGGTCCAGATTTATCAAGGATCTCCGAAAAAAGCGAGAAACCTTCTTACGGCACGATATCCCTTTTTTACGTTCTTCTTCCATTTGCTCGGCCACTTCCTCGACACGTTTGATCCGCTCGTCGGCAGTGGCAGGCTCGTCACGCGAGATGCGCTCATCGATGACCTCGATCACCTCCTCATAAGAAAGCAAAGGCTTCTTGTGTTTTTCTTCTTCCATACTCGAACCAGATTTGGTGAAACGTCCGATTTCTTTATTCGCAAAATTAGCCCCGAGAGCGATCGCCCGTGAGGAGAAATGACGCATTCTTATAGGATAATCGACGCATTTCACTAGGACAAACCAAGAGAATCTGCGCATTGAAAATAATTAACTAATTAAAGAGCAGTCGATTAGAAATGCTAGCCGGCCGAATCGCCTCCGATAGAATCTATGGAAGAATAACAATGGGCATTATTAGCTCCTTATAATGCCCATTGTAAGCACGTCACGTTGCCCATCGTAACAGACGCTCTATAAACAAGAGTTATTCTTGAGGATGGATTGTACCCGGATTGGTTTATAATATATTTCCATGTACAGCCGACGCCACCCGACCTATCCCGGTGATTTACCAAAGTGGCTATCTGACCATCAAGGATTTCAATCCGGAATTCAATATCTATACCCTCGGATTTCCCAATGATGAGGTTAAATATGGATTTCTCAATTTCATAGCCCCTTTCTACACGGAAGTACCCGCTACACGGAATCATTGAATGAGGCTTTTCCTGTATTGCGAAGGCGTTACATTGAAGATCTGCTTGAAAAGGCGGGCGAAATAATTGGCATCCTCGAAGCCGCATTTAAGGGCGATGTCGCCGATCAGTTCCTCGGTAGAGGCCAAGAGGCGTTTGCTCCTCTCCATGCGCATCTGCAGGATATAGGCGGAAGTGTTGTAGCCCGTGATGGCACGGACCTTGCGATTCAACTGGGATCGGCTCATGCACATCTTATCGTCTACCATGTCCGAGTTCAAGCCATGGTTGGATATCAACGCATATATATAATCATTCAGGCGAGCCAAGAAGTCTTGGTCGGCAGGGTTTAGTTTTACATTCAGTTCTGTCCCCTCACGCATAGCCTTGGAATACTTCTCACGCAGCAAACGACGCTGTTCCAGCAACTTTGTTATCCGGATATTCAGCTCTTCCGCATTGAAAGGCTTCTCCAGATAAGCGTCCGCCCCGACTTCTAAGCCACAGACACGTTCCTTTCCTCCTGATTTTGCGGTAATGATAATGATCGGAATATGGTTCAACACCTCGGATTCACGTACCCGCCTACATAACTCATAGCCATCCATCTCGGGCATCATCAAGTCGGTGAGGATCAAGTCCGGCATTTGCTCCGCCGCTATCTCCAGCCCCTCCGCTCCGTTTTGCGCATATATTATTTGATACGCACCATTAAGCAGCCGGCCGATATAATAAGAAATGTCCGCATTATCTTCCACGATCAATATAGACGGGCGCATAGACGTGCTATCCGGCTCCATCGTCGCATCCGGCAGTATCACGGTCTTGTCCGGTTCCGGATGAGAGGCGTTATCGTTAGATTCCTCGCCGGGTACCCAACGTTCCCAGAAGGAGTCGCCATGTCTCAATGGCAACATCACGACAAACTCAGAACCAACCCCGGCCGTACTCTTCACGCTCACCCGGCCCTCCATGCTCCTCACCATCTGCCGTACCAAAGAAAGGCCGATCCCCGTGCCCATCGTGCCTGCCCCTCCGGTCTCACCTAGGTAAAAAGCCTTGAAGATATGCGGCAAGTCCTCCTCGGCTATACCGCAGCCCGTATCCGCCACATGCGTGACAAGCATACTCCCCACACACTCCATCGTCACGACAACCCTCCCACCTCTCGGCGTGAACTTGATAGCGTTACGGAGTAAGTTATCCATGATCCTCCGGAAATACTCGGGCACGAAATCCATGCTGATAATCGTCTCCGAAGGAGTAAAACAAAGGTCTACCTGCCCTTGGCGGGCATACGCCCGGTTATCTTCCACGATCATGCTCGTATAAGCTACGATATCTCCAGTCCTCCATTCCGGATCGCCAATCTCAGATCTCACTTTCGCCACTTCCAATAATTGGTTCACCAATTCCAGCAGGTTCTTTCCCTGCCGTCCAATCATATTCAGCCCGGTCTTGAGTTCCTCCTCGCCTATTCCCCCTTTCCGCAACTCTTCCGACACACCCAAGATAACCGTCAGCGGCGTACGAAACTCATGCGTGACATTCGTGAAGAAATTGGCCCTCACCTCCTCCATGCGCCGCATCACCTGCTGATTGCGGGACTTCATCCGCAAGGCATACCATAAAAAGCCCATCGCTACCACCGTAAGGAAGAGTACGATCAAGCAAGCGATCAGGAAAATATTCTTGGTACGCTGCCCCATCTCATAATTCTTCTGTATCAATGAAAGCTTCCGGTTGCTCCTCTCTTTCTCGTAGTCCACACGGAGGTTCTGTATATGGTTCATATTCTCAGTATTTCGCATGCTATCAGCATAAGCGAGACTTGATGTATAAGCGTTGAGGGCATTCTTATAATCACCCAGCTTCTTATAACGCAAGTAATCCAGATGATACACGCTCGACAAATGCTTCCACGCCCGCGGCACCTTAGCGGCACCCTCCGCATGCTCCAAGAAAGCCTCCGCCATTCGCAGATCTCCCTTGTAGATATTCACCCGTGCCAAGGCCAGGCACGATTCCAGCCAATGATACAGATCGTTGTCCGCCACCATAAGGTCGTATGCGTTACGATATTCGCGTATCGCCTGATCCCATTGTCCCTTTTTCTCGAACAAGCGTCCTATATGGTTATGGCAAAGCGAAATGCCGACAACAGACCCGGCCGCACGATTATGCTCCATAGAATAATTGTAATAAACAAAAGCGGAATCCATCATGCCACGCATCTCGAAGATAGAGCCAAGGTTCGCATAGTTCATGGCCAAGCCGAGATCACTATCCAAGGTACGTTCCTCTTCCAGCGCTATTCGGAAAATACTGTCGGCCATCTCGCAATTTTCCAATGTTAGATACACGTTTCCGATACCACTCAAGGAAATGGTCCGGTTTTTTCTTGCTTTATAGCTTTCCTTATCACCCAGTCTCTCGCACAACGACAATGCCCTATAATGATAATTGGAGGCCTCGTCCATGATACCTAACCGCCGGAAGTTCGTACCGATATTATTCAAGGCCTGTATGACCTCCGAGGTATCTTTCCTTTGCATAGCCAATCGCAAGCCTTCCCGGTGGCATCCTATCGCCTCATTAAAACGGGCCGCTTCCCGGTAACGTACCTCTAATTCCTTATAGGCGAGTATCACTCCCAGCTCATTTGCAGTTCTCTCGAAATACCTTAGACATGATTGTAGAGAATCGATGTCCGGACAGGCCGAGACCACACTATCTATACCCACCTGATCATTTTGGGAAAGACCAACCTCTCCCTCTCGATGACAAGAAGGTATCAGCGAGAGTATCCACATCAATAAAATGCATATAAAACAAAAATGCTTTATATACAAAAATACTTTCAGAAGTAAACAAACAGATTCAATCGATACCGCAAAGAGAGTGTTTATTTCCCGAATCACCTAAAACAAGATGTTTAGAGAAGTCCGAAAGCTGTATATTCAGACTGATTTCATGATGAAATGGAGTAAAATCATTAAAAAGAAAGAGAAACGTGGTAGATATTTTTTCATAATGCCTCGAAGATGTACATCCGGTAAGCCCCGATCCGGATAGTATTAATATGAGGAAAGCGTGGGACTATTAACTTATTTAAGAGATAGGCTCTGGTAAACCCGTACGGTAAATAAGCAACAGCCCACGCCCTTTGTCCATATACGTATAGCATATAACAATGACGTGAAGAGTACAACTTATTCTCCCGTGAAAAATTTACCAGATTTTATCTCTGAGAACGAAGCTAAACACTTTCCTAGTGTCTAAATATGTCCGCTATCTGACGATAGCGACACAAATATAGTAATAAAATCAGACCCGGAAAGAGTTTATGTACTCTTTTTAGCTGTTGCGTTTATTGATCCGTATGTTTTTTTACCGAATTAAGCCACTGGGCGGGAGACAAACCCTCTACCTTCTTAAATGCCAAGAAGAACGTGGAACGAGTCCGAAAACCACATTCCTCATAAAGGCTATCTACCGTATGACCAGCATTCTCCGGCAGGAGCAACCTTCGCTTGGCTTCCCCCACTCGCATCTCGTTGATAAGCTCGAAGAAGTTCTGTTTTAAGTATTCGTTGATCGACCGAGAAAGTAATTTTTGGTAAATACCAGTCTCTCTCGATAAGATGGATAAGGAAAGGTCCTTTCGCAGGAAAGCATTTGTTGTCTCCAGATACTCTTTCACTTGGGAACATATATCTCTCATTTGTTCCTCGTCTGGTATAGACTGAAACCCTACCGTCTCATCCTTAACGAGCATCCGTGACGTTCCTTGGATATAAGGAACAGTTGGATGAGCAATAAAATTATAGACGAGGAAGCTCATCGCCATCACATTCAATATCTGTATCAACCAAGCATCAGTCCGAGGCCAAATCGCATAGCAGGTCATCACGGTGACAAACAAGGCAGCGAACAGGATCATAAGTTTCGGAATCCATTCCTTTTGCATGTATTCGGCATCAGACCAATTATCCTTTATATACTGCTTCTTCCGGTAAAGATAAATAAAGATAGCGACAAAATAACCGATCATCTGCGAGGTAATCACGGCAGCGTTAAAATCACCGATCCAAGTATCATCACCGGTGACCTCATGAAGTATACTCTCCATACGCTTCCGCATAGGAATGGATAACACGATAACGACACAGACAATCGCCGGTAAAAAATGCAACAATTGGACAGGCTTGAAACGAGGATCAAGATCAAAGTTGCGGCGGGTAAATAACCACAGCAACGGCATCAACAGCGTATTGACCGAATAACTGATAGGGAAAAAGAACAACGTTATATCATGCCAACCAAGCATGCGGCTCATGTTGTAAATATAAACAGGGATGTTAGGAAGAACGATAATCGCTGCGGCATAACCACTCTCGCCACGAAACCGAGTGGCAATCAATAACAACATCGCCAATAACACCAAGATAATGATGCTACTAAAGTTAACGACAAGTATAAATTCGTGGTAGCTCATTTTCTTAGAGAGGGATGCCCTTCGGTTAAAGCATCCCTCATTTTATTTCATCTTTTAGCATAACAATCAATAAGCTCTGGCGAACAGTACCCGACAAGCCGACGGTTTACCTGTCACCATACACTTACCCGGAGTCTTATCTCCAGCTAAAGGAATACAGCGGATCGTAGCTTTTGTCTCGTTCTTGATCAATTCCTCTGTCTCTGGGGTTCCATCCCAGTGAGCCATGATGAAGACGCCATCCTCGATCTTCTCCTTAAATTCCTCATACGTATCTACGTTTATGATGTTAGCCTCACGGTGATCGTACGCTTTCTTGAAGATATTCGCTTGGATTTCCTCCAACAGATTCTTCACGTATTCCTCAATGCCATCACAAGTGATCGTTTCCTTCTCCAAAGTATCACGGCGCATCACCTCGATTGTATTATTTTCCAAATCACGACCACCCATAGCCAAACGCACGGGAACACCTTTCAACTCGTACTCAGCGAACTTCCAGCCCGGCTTCTTATTATCAGCGTCGTCATATTTCACGGAGATACCCAACGCCTTCAACTTAGCCACGATACCAGCGACCTTCTCGCTGATCTGCGCTAATTGCTCAGCGCTACGATAAATCGGGACGATCACAACCTGAATCGGAGCCAAATGAGGAGGCAATACCAAACCGTTATCATCGGAATGAGACATAATCAACGCACCGATCAAACGTGTGGAAACTCCCCAAGAAGTAGCCCAAGCATAGTCGCTCTTGCCGTTCTTGTCGATGAAAGTAACGTCGAAAGCCTTACCGAAGTTCTGTCCCAAAAAATGGGAAGTTCCCGCCTGCAAAGCTTTTCCATCCTGCATCATCGCCTCGATCGTATAGGTATCCAAAGCACCAGCGAAACGCTCGCTCTCAGACTTCACGCCCTTTATTACTGGCATTGCCATATAATTCTCAGCGAAGTTCGCGTAAACCTCTTGCATCTTCTTAGCTTCTATCTCCGCTTCTTCACGAGTAGCGTGAGCGGTATGGCCTTCCTGCCACAAGAACTCAGCCGTACGAAGGAACAAGCGAGTACGCATCTCCCAGCGCATCACGTTCGCCCATTGGTTGCACAAGATAGGCAGGTCGCGGTAAGACTGAATCCAGTTACGGTATGTATTCCATATAATGGTCTCCGAAGTCGGGCGAATGATCAATTCCTCTTCCAGTTTAGCTGCCGGATCTACGACAACCCCCGTACCGTCATGATTTGTCTTCAAACGATAGTGAGTAACCACGGCGCACTCCTTGGCGAACCCTTCTACGTGCTCAGCTTCTTTGCTTAAGAAAGACTTCGGGATCAGCAAGGGGAAATAAGCGTTCACATGACCGGTTTCCTTGAACATATCGTCTAGGATACGTTGCATCTTCTCCCAGATAGCGTATCCGTAAGGCTTGATCACCATACAACCACGCACGGCGGAATTCTCCGCCAAATCTGCCTTAATTACCAAATCTTGGTACCACTGCGAATAGTTTACACTTCTCGGTGTAAGTTCTTTCAGCTCTTTTGCCATTTCTTTATATTTCTAAATTATACTGTTTTCCTTAATCTGAATAAGTAATGGGTTGCAAAGGTAAGAAATAATCGTATATCTTTGTAAAAACTATATATAGATAATATCATGAATATACACAAGATCACACGTTACTTACTTATGTTATGTGCATTTACGTTCTTAACTCTCACGGCGAAAGGGCAAGATGGAGAGCCTTTGCGACTGGCCGTGGCAGGAGTATCCCACGGACATCTATGGGAGGTGATAAGCCGTTTGGATAGAGGCGATTTCAAGATTGTAGGAGTCGCCGAGAAAGATGATTACTTACGGGAACATAACGGTCTGCGGGATAAGCTGGATCCTAACCTATTCTATGCGGACCTTGGCGAGATGCTGGATAAGACCCATCCGGAGGCGGTCATCGTATACGAGCCGATCCACGACCATCTTCGTGTGGTAGAGGCTTGCGCACCGAGAGGCATACATGTTATGGTAGAAAAGCCATTAGCCGTCAATAACGAACATGCTACCCGAATGGCATCGCTCGCCCGTGAGAAAAATATCTTGTTGCTTACCAACTACGAGACTACGTGGTATAATACCAACCATGAGGCATTCCGCCTTATCGACAGCGGTGCTATCGGGAAGATCGATCGTATCAACGTATACGACGGGCATCAAGGTCCCTTCGAGATCAACTGCGGAAAAGAGTTCACGGACTGGTTAACCGACCCCATGCTGAATGGCGGCGGGGCAGTTATCGATTTTGGATGTTACGGAGCCAACTTAGCCACCCGTCTCATGAAAGATGAAAAGCCTCTTAGCGTATACGCCGTACTACGGCAGAATAAACCGAATCTTTATCCCAAGGTAGACGATGACGCAACTATTATCGTGGAATATCCTTCCGCAACCGTCCAGATCATGGGATCATGGTGTTGGCCGATGGGTAGAAAAGATATGCATATCTATGGCGACAAAGGATATATTTACCAAGATACGCCTAAGGAAATGCGAATTTATACCAACGGAAAGGAGCGCCAAGAAATAGCACCTTCCTTGAACGCTCCTTATAATGATTCCTTTTATTTCTTGAAAGCCGCTGTCCGTAAAGAGATTGACGTACCTCCCACGGACCTTTCCTCGTTGGAGAATAACCTAATGGTAGTGCGGATATTGGACGCTGCCATTCAAAGCGCGAAATCTAAAGCGGTTATCCAGCTCTTTTGAGAGTTTAAAACACATCTTTCCAATGTTTTAGATTCGTATCGATGGTATCCAAGACCTCCTTGCTTCGCCCCTCCATCATTAACTTATACATGGTCTGGGCAAAACCAAGCATTTGGGAGAACTCAATCTTGGGAGGCATCGCTAATGCGTTCGGATCGGTCATGATGTTAACCAAGGCCGGTCCGTCAGCGTTAAACACTTTCTGCAAAGTGGGGAATACATCGTCGGGGTTGATCACGTTGTAGCCCGCCATTCCCATTGAAAGGGCGACCCGGGCGAAATCCGGGTTCAGCATCGTGGTCTGCCAATCCGGCAGTCCGGCCACCTCCATCTCAAGTTTTACCATTCCTAGGGAACGGTTATTAAATACGATTAATTTAATCGGCAAATGGTATTGCACGATCGTAGCAAGGTCGCCCAACAACATTGAGATACCTCCATCACCACACAACGCAACGACTTGCCTGCCGGGATAAGCCAATGCCGCCCCTATCGCTTGCGGCATGGCGTTCGCCATCGAGCCATGATTGAATGATCCCAACATCTTCCGCATACCCGTAGCTTGCAAATAGCGGGCACCCCATACACAAGTCATACCCGTATCCACGGTAAATATGGCGTCGTCCGAGCTAAGCTCGTCTACGACCGAGATCACGTACTCTGGCTGTATCTTCTCTTCTTTCCCCCGGACAGCGGCGGCAGAACGGAGATTTTCCCGAACTTTCTCATATTTAGCCAACTGTTCCCGCAAGAAACTATCATCTTCTTTCTGGTGAATCAACGGAATCAACTCATCCAAAGTATCCTTCACATCGCCACAAAGCCCCAATTGTATCTTGGCACGACGCCCCAGACGATTCGGATTGATATCCACCTGTACGATCGTGTTGCTCTCTGGCATGAATGCCTCGTATGGAAAATCGGTTCCCAACAACACCAACACCTCTGCCTCATGCATACTATAATAGCCGGAAGGCATGCCCAATAGACCGGTCATCCCCACCTCGTTCGGATTATCGTATTGGATCTCCATCTTACCCTTGAAAGAATAGGCTACCGGAGCATTCAGTAATTTAGCCAACTGCACCAATTCCGGAAGGGCATCTTTCGCCCCTATTCCACAATAAAGTGTCACTTTCTTCGCATTATTCAACAAATCCGCTAATTCCCGGATTTCCTGTTCGGCGGGACAAACCCGTTGTCGCGTAGGAAAAGAAAAGGTAGAGGACAAACCCGCTGTAGCATTCTCTGCCGCCAAGTCACCGGGAAGTCCGATCACCCCGACCCCACATGATGAAATCGCCGCTTGCATAGCGCCTTGAAGCATCCGGGGAAATTGTTCCGGCGTAGTGGCTACTTGGTTATAATAGCTACAATCATCGAATAATTTGATCGTATTTGTCTCTTGGAAATATTCCGTACCAAACTCCCGGGAAGGGATCGTGGAAGCGATCGCCAAGACCCGTGCTCCGGATCGTTGGGCATCATACAGCCCATTAATTAAATGTACATGCCCGGGGCCACTACTACCTGCGCAACAAGCCAACTCGCCTGTCAACTGGGCCTCCGCCGCAGCGGCATAAGCCCCCGTTTCCTCATGACGGACATGAATCCACCGCAATCTGCCGTTTTTCCGAACAGCCTCGTTCACCTCATTCAGGCTATCGCCTGTCACGGCGTATATACGTCGTACGCCTGCTTTTTCCAGCGTATCCACTAACTGGTCCGCAACTTTCTTCGCCATAGTTTAAACTCTTCTTTTTATTTTATAAGAAAACTATCAAGGGCTGGAGAAAGTTTTTGGAAAGACTGATTTTTATTTGATGCAATCCGTCAATGTTCGTAAAAAAGCGACAATCGCAGTCTCCTCTTCCTGAGATAAACCTAAGTTCCCCAGTTCATCCTTATTTACGGTCTCGGGATATTCCGCCGGGGGGAAATCCTCTACATCCCTTACGTTATAAAAATGTACGATCTCCTCCAAGGTCTTGAAATATCCATTATGGCCATATGGAGCTGTCAGAGCGATATTGCGGAGCGTAGGCACACGGAACTTCCCGTATTCTTCCGGATCACGCAGTCGTGAGCCCAAGCCAAGATCCATCGTATCCTTACCACACGTATTATAGGGAGCCGAAACCTTAAAGAATGGATTGCCCGGATTTGAGGGAATCCCCAGATTATCATAGGTATGATCGGTGAATAGCACCTTCCCGGCCCGTTCGTCGGGATCCAAGATATGGCACTCGGCACATAGCCCTTTTTCCTTGAAAAGCTCATAGCCTAGTTTCTCCTCTTCTGTTAATTGACATTTGCCGGCTTGCCAAGCATCGAACTTCGAGGAGAATGGATTCATCTCGGCGGAACGCTCGTAGAGGGCGATCACCTCGTTTATATAGTAAACATATCACCAAATGTACGATTTATTTCTCAAGATATATGAGCGATGGCCTCTATTTATGGAGAGACATCCCCATGTAGATACCGATGCAATAAGGAATTAACCAGATGAACCACACAACAATGCTAAATCTGTTGAAATGCTGTTTGGCTTTTAACGAACCTTTAAAGTAAGTCCAAATCGCCCAGATCGCATGGATCAGCATCAAGCAAATAGCGATAATTCCCGTTACGGTATGTACCGTATCATGTAAATGGGTCAGTTGGGCGATATGCTCCATCAAGCCCGTTCCAATAGCGTCCGCATAAAGTCCTAATACAAAAAACCAAAGATGCCACGCTTTTAACTGTCCTTGGAAACGCTCGCCCCAGACCCCGATCGTATAGCATATCAAGGCGGATGATATGACACAAATGGCCGTAATCAGTAAATGAATATCAAGTTGATTGAATACCATATTTTTCCTTTTTCAAAAAGAACAGAAGCTTCCTAAAAAAGTTCAGGCTATTGGCAAAGAATTCATACATTCGCGTGTCTAAATAAAAACGACAGGGCAATCCCGTTGAAAAATATGAAACAAAATATACTCGCTCTCTATCTGATCAAGTTATCCAAATGGTTCTCGCTCGTAATGCCTATCATTGTCCTATTCTACGAGGATCATGGTTTAGGACTACAAGACGTGTTTATTTTGAAGAGTGTCTACTCGGTCGCCGCTGTCACTTTGGAGATTCCCTCGGGCTATCTGGCGGACGTATGGGGGCGTAAGAAATGCTTGATTCTAGGTTGTATACTTTTCTTTGGAGGGTACCTATGTTATTCTTTCACCTCCACTTTCACGGCATTTCTCTTCGCCGAGATTTTGTTGGGAACCGGGCAAACCTTGGTAAACGGAGCGGATTCGGCGCTGCTCTACGATACAACCGTACGATATAAAAAAGAAGAACTTTATTTGCGGTATGAGGGACGTATCACGATGATCGGTAATTTCGCCGAGGCCATCGCCGGGATATTCGGTGGATTGCTGGCCGCCTATTCCTTGCGATTGCCGTTTTACGCCCAAGCGTTTGTCGCCTTTATCGGCATTCCAGCGGCGTTCGCCTTGCAGGAATTCAATACTAAGAGCAAGGTGCAGAACCCGGTTTCCGAGATTCTCCGCATCTTGAAATATTCCTTGGTCACGAACCGTAAGCTATGCTATAACATCATGTTCTCCGGTATCATCGGAGCCGCTACATTAACGATGGCATGGTTCGTGCAGCCCGTATTGATGAAGTTGGAAACCCCGGCCTCCTATTACGGTGTCATTTGGACCGTGCTCAATCTGACTGTGGGATTGTCCGCCCTCTATTCTGATCAGGTAGAGCGGTATTTCGGGATGCGTAAATCAAACACGTTTATACTACTTATAATCGTAGGTGGATATATATCGCTCGCTTATAACCTTACTTATTGGGGATTAGCGATCTTGTTCATTTTCTATATAGTCCGGGGCTTCGCCACACCGATTTTGAAAGGTTACATTAATCAAATGACCTTCTCGGAGATGCGGGCTACGGTCTTGTCGATCCGTAACTTTGTGATCCGCTTGATATTCGCTGCCATCGCCCCATTTATAGGTTGGCTAAATGATTTCTATTCTTTACGTGTCGCCCTGTTAGTTTCCGCCGGAATTATTGCCATACCCGGAATTTTATTCTTAGTTTTGCAATTCCGTAAAGCAGATTAAAAATATAATAGCATGAAAAGACAACTTATGACCGGACTGTTTGCCGCTTTGGCTTTCACAGCGGTAGCCCAGTCGAATGAGTGGCGAGACCCCGAGGTCAACGCCGTAAACCGTGCCCCGATGCACGCCAATTTCTTCGCCTACGAGACCGCCGAGGTGGCAGCGAAGGACGCCAAGGAACAATCCCAGAACTTCATGACCTTGAACGGTCCTTGGAAATTCTTTTGGGTAAAGAACGCTGACGCTCGTCCTACCGATTTCTGGCGGACCGATTACAACGACAAAGGATGGAACAATATGCCTGTGCCCGGTGTATGGGAACTGAACGGATATGGAGATCCTCTCTACGTAAACGTTGGTTACGCTTGGCGTGAGCAATTCAAGAACAACCCGCCCGAGGTCCCTACCGTTAATAACCATGTGGGTTCCTACCGTCGTGAGATCATGGTTCCTGCCAGCTGGAACGGAAAAGAGATCATCGCCCATTTCGGTTCCGTTACCTCCAATATGTATTTGTGGGTAAACGGGAAGTACGTAGGCTATAGCGAAGACAGCAAGCTGGAAGCGGAGTTTAACTTAACTCCTTACTTGAAACCCGGACAAAAAAACCTGATTGCTTTCCAAGTATTCCGCTGGTGTGATGGCACTTATCTGGAAGACCAAGATTTCTTCCGTTACAGCGGTGTCGGACGTGATTGTTATTTATACGCCCGTAACCCAAAGCAACAGATCGCCGATATACGTGTGACTCCGGATCTGGACGCTCAATACCAAAATGGCTCGTTGGCAGTCAACCTGACCATGAAGGGTAAAGGTACAGTAGAGCTTGAACTATTGGATGCCCAGAATAAAGCTGTCACTACCCAATCCTTGAACGCTTCCGGAAAGGTCAGCACGACGATAGAAGTCTCCTCTCCCCACAAATGGACTGCGGAGACTCCCTATCTATATACTTTACGGGCTACTTTAAAAGAGGGAGGCAAAACAATCGAGGTAATCCCCGTAAAAGTAGGTTTCCGTAAGATCGAATTAAAGAACGCCCAGATACTCGTGAACGGGCAACCGGTTCTTTTCAAGGGTGCCGACCGTCACGAGATGGATCCCGATGGCGGTTATGTCGTTTCACGCGAACGCATGATACAGGACATACAGATCATGAAGAAATTCAATTTGAACGCCGTTCGTACCTGCCACTATCCCGATGACAACTTCTGGTACGATCTTTGCGATAAATACGGTATCTATGTCGTAGCCGAAGCCAATATAGAGTCTCACGGAATGGGATACGGCGAGGAGACGTTAGCCAAGAACCCATCTTATAAGAAAGCGCATCTGGAACGTAACCAACGTAACGTCCAACGTGGCTTCAACCATCCGAGTATCATCTTCTGGTCCTTGGGTAACGAGGCTGGATACGGTCCTAACTTCGAGGCCGCTTACGACTGGATCAAGAACGAAGACCCCAGCCGTGCCGTACAATACGAACAGGCCGGAAAGAACGGAAAGACCGATATCTTCTGCCCGATGTATTACAACTACGAGGATTGCGCTAAATACAGCGAGGATAACTCCATGCAAAAGCCTTTGATACAATGTGAATACGCTCATGCCATGGGTAACTCTCAAGGAGGTTTCAAGGAATATTGGGATTTGATCCGTAAATACCCGAAATATCAAGGGGGCTTCATCTGGGACTTCGTGGATCAATCCGTGCGCTGGACCGGCAAGAACGGGAAAATGATCTATGCTTATGGCGGCGATTTCAATAAGTTCGACGCTAGCGATAATAACTTCTGCGATAACGGCTTGATCAGCCCGGATCGTGTTCCGAACCCGCATATGTACGAGGTGGGGTATTATTACCAAGATATCTGGACAACCCCCGGCGATCTGTCGAAAGGTGAGATCAAGGTGTACAACGAGAATTTCTTCCGTGACCTTTCCGCTTATTATCTGGAATGGGAAATGCTGAAAGGCGGCAAGGTTGTTCGTAGCGGACGTGTCGATGACCTGAAAGTAGCTCCCCAACAAACATCAACGATCCGATTGGATCTAGGCGAGACTTGCCAATGCACGGAATGGTTGCTGAATGTATCTTATAAACTGAAGAACCGTGAGGGCTTATTACCCGCCGGACATACCGTGGCCAAGGATCAGCTGACGTTGAACCCGTACAAGGCTCCATCTATGGATTTGAAAAACGTGGAAACAACCAATATCGAAACCAAGGCTCCAGCCGTACAAGATAACGACGCCAATTACCTGATCGTGGAAGGTTGTGGTTTCCGTACCGAATTCAACCGTGAGAATGGTTACCTGATCAAATACGAGGTAAACGGCCAAGACATGATCAAGGAAGGAGAGGCTTTGACTCCTAACTTCTGGCGTGCGCCGACAGACAATGATTTCGGAGCTGGCCTACAGAAGAAGTACGCCGCATGGAAGAATCCGGAAATGAAGCTGACTTCTCTTAACCAACGGATGGAGAACAAGCAAGTGATCGTAGAGGCCGTTTACGATATGCCGACCGTATCCGCCAAGTTGAACTTGACGTACGTGATCAATAACAAGGGTGCGATCAAGGTTACCCAGAAAATGACAGCAGACAAGAATGCCAAGGTATCCCCCATGTTCCGCTTCGGTATGCAAATGCCGATGCCGAGATATTTCGAGAATATCGAATACTACGGCCGTGGTCCCGTGGAGAATTATATCGACCGCAAGGGTAACGCGGACTTGGCTATTTACCGCCAGACCGTAGACGAGCAATTCTATTCGTATATCCGTCCGCAAGAGAATGGAACGAAATCGGATATCCGCTGGTGGAAAATGCTGAACGAGGCTGGCAACGGTATCGAGGTCGTAGCCTCTGCCCCATTCTCCGCTTCCGCTTTGCATTATACGATAGAGTCTTTGGACGACGGTGCCCGAAAGGATCAAAGACACTCTCCAGAAGTAGAGGAAGCCGACTTGACAAACCTTTGTCTCGATAAGGTACAGATGGGATTAGGCTGTGTAAATAGCTGGGGAACTATCGCACTCCCGGAATACCAGATTCCTTACGGCGACTATGAGTTCACGTTCATTCTTACTCCGGTAAAACATAGCATCGAGATCGAGTAAAACGAATCTTTTATCTAGTGAGAGATATATGAAAGAAGGGGAAAGCAATAGATGTTTTCCCCTTCTCACGTTTTCTATCATCACTATTCTTTAACAGGCACAGCCTACAAAATCCCTGAACAGCTCCACCCCCTTTATCAGCGAGGAACGTGGACAAGCGATATTCCAACGCATGAAGCCTTCGCCTTCTGCTCCATACATCGTTCCGGCATTGAGCCATAGCTTCGCTTTCTCGATCAGCAAGTGCTCCAATTCTTCCGATGATTTACCTAACTTACGGCAATCCATCCATACAAGATAAGTGCCTTCCAACAAGGTTATCGGAAAGTCCGGCAGATATTTCCCGCAAAAATCTTTCATGTATAAGTAATTCTGCCATAAATAATCGATCAGTTGCGACAGCCATTCCTCTCCCTCATTATAGGCCGCTATGGTAGCTATTACACCAAAAGGATTCACATCGCATACCTCGTTGATATTGATTGCCCGGTCTATCTTCCGACGTAGGTTCTCATCGTAACACACGATATTGGCGATTTGTAATCCAGCGATATTGAAAGCCTTGCTAGGCGACAGGCATGTCACGGAATGCCGTAGGAATTCTTCTGAGATAGATGCGAACGGTGTAAAAGTATATCCCGGAAATACGAGTTCGCAATGTATCTCATCTGATACGACTATTAGGCCATTACGGATACAGATCTTGCCGATACGACTTAGTTCCTCACGTGTCCATACCCTTCCAGCGGGATTATGAGGATTACACAACAGCATGACCTTTACCTTCGGATCAGCGGCTTTTTTCTCCAAATCCTCATAATCAATCGTGAATGTATCATGGGCATAAGACAAAGGGGTGCGGATAATCTCACATCCGTTATTGCGGATGGACGAGAAAAAACAGTTATAAACCGGAGTCTGCACCAGTACTTTATCACCCGGCTCGGTTAGCGCCTTGATAACGGCAGAAATTGCCGGAACAACTCCGGAGGTACAAATCATCCATTCTTTTCGTATTTGCCATCCATGCCGACGTTCAAACCAGCCTGTCACCGCTTCGTAATATGCATCCGGTACTCGAGTATAACCGAAAATACCATGTTCTACACGTTGCCGTAAGGTTTCGATAATAACGGGTGCCGTACGGAAATCCATATCGGCCACCCACATCGGTAGAACATCCGTATCCACAGCGCTATCCCATTTATAGGAGTTCGTACCGGTACGAGGCACTATTTCATCGAAGTTATATCTCATATTCTTTATGCGGAAAAGCAAGTACGTTCATTCCATAGCCTCAGTTGGCAATTACCCGGAGCCTTAATGTTCTCGTCGAGGATTACCTCACCATAGCTTCCGGCGGTGATGCTTCCCGTACGGGGATTCTTCACGCTACGGATCGGGCTATTGATAGTCGCCTGCACGGAACTGTATTCAAAGGCTAGATCGCAATCATCTGCCATCGTACAGTTCTCCATCATAAGATCGTGGGCGTAACAAAGCGGCTGTGTACCCGAGATTTTGCAATTTACCAAACGCAGGTTCTTCGAGTGCCATCCCAAGTACTCGCCGTTAATCTCGGAATCGTATACGGTAACATTCTCCGTATTCCAGAAAGCGTCTTTCGAGTTGATGACCGCATTACGGATTTCCACGTTCTTACAATACTGGAACGAGTAGTTTCCATTTTGAGCGTAGTTCCGGATTTTAATGTTCTCGCCGTGCATAAATAAATAATCAGCATGATCTATTTGCACATTTATCAATTCCACGTTCCGGCAATGCCAAAGGGTTTCTTGAGCATTGGGTAGTTGTACGTTTTCCAGTCTGATACCGTCCATCTCCCGAAACATCTTTGGGGCTTCCACCCGTGTATCCGTCATCACTAGATTTTGGGAGTACCATAACGCAGCACGTCCACCTTCGGTAAACAGGCTATTCTTGATGGTGAAGCCATCCACGTGCCAGAACGGATATTTACCCTCAAAACGACAGCCTATGGCTATGATATTGCTACACTCTTTCAATGCCGACTCCCCGGCATGAATAACGACATTGTCTAATTGTAAATCGTGAGAGGCGAACAAAGGACGCTCACCACTAAATTCCATATCCTTTATCTGTTGCATAATGAATCTTATTTAAAGTTTTCTACAAAGAACCGTTCAATCTTATCGAAGGGAATGACACTCATCTGATCGTATAAATCGACATGATTCGCTCCGGGTATAATTAGCAATTCCTTATTGTCACCTTTCAGTTTCTTGAAAGCATCCTCGCTGAAGTAACGTGAATGCGCTTTCTCTCCATGAATAATCAATACGGCGCTACGAATCTCGTCACTATACGAGAGTATAGGCATATTGATGAACGATAAAGCCGAGGTCTTGTTCCATCCGCCATTCGAGTTGAGCGAACGCTTGTGGTAACCACGCTTCGTCTTGTAATAAGCGTAGTAGTCTTTCAAGAATTGGGGCGCATCGTCGGGTAACGTATCGGGCAAACCTCCCGCAAGGGCGTATGAGCCGTTCTTTGTGTCAGCGGTACGCTGTTCATTGAGTTGCTTGCGCAATTCATAACGTGCGTCGGCATCCATCGCATCGAAGTAACCATTAGCGTTCACACGGCTCATATCGTACATCGTAGAGGTTACGGTCGCTTTGATACGAGTATCGATAGCCGCCGCATTAAGAGCCATGCCTCCCCATCCGCAGATACCGAGGATACCGATATGTTCCGCATCCACATCATCACGTGTCGAAAGGAAATCGACGGCCGCACAGAAATCTTCCGTATTGATGTCGGGAGAAGCTACATAACGAGGCTCTCCGCCACTCTCGCCTGTATATGACGGATCGAAAGCGATCGTCAGAAATCCACGTTCTGCCAATTCCTGCGCATATAAACCCGAGGATTGTTCCTTCACGGCACCGAACGGACCGCTAATAGCGATAGCAGGCAATTTTCCATCCGCATGCTTGGGTTTGTACATATCGGCGGCAAGCGTAATGCCATAGCGATTACGAAAAGTAACTTTACTATGGCTCACCTTGTCACTCTGTGGGAATACTTTATCCCACTCCTTAATTAGATTCAAATTCTTGTCCATTGTATGATCGGTATTAATTTGATTGTCTGTAGCGAACAGATTTCCCGTAGCGCAAAAGCATATGGCTATTGCCGTACATAATTCTCTTAATGACTTCTTCATGTCGTTCCTTGTTTATTTTTACGAAGGCAAAGATAGAGGCTCAAATAGCATCCCTTTGTAGACAAATTACGGATGTCATGACCTCAATTACAGGTTTTGTGGAATCAGCCAGAAAGCCTGTAAATACACATAATCCGTAACAATGGTTATATAATCCGTAATTAGGGTTATAACTATATATGAATTATCCTCTATTTTTGCGTACAGAATTATTGATTAAATACGTACGGCTTATGGATAAGATACTTAACTTAGATAGTGTAGACCTATATAACAAACTATACGGCCTCGAAACCCTAAATCCGCTTGTCAGTGTCATAGATTTGAATAAAGCGACGAGTAGTGTAGATCTCATCCGCTTCAATTACGGCATCTACGCACTGTATCTAAAACTAGAGAAAGCCTGCGATATCAAATACGGACGCCAGACATACGATTACCAAGAAGGCACGATCGTTTGCTTCGCCCCCGGACAAACTGCGGAAACAAATCCGACAACCGATAAAGTCCAAGTAAACGCACATGGTATTCTTTTCCATCCCGATTTACTGCGTGGAACGTCACTCGGAAAGAATATAAAGAAATATACGTTCTTTTCTTACGAGGTAAACGAGGCGTTGCATCTCTCGGAAGAAGAAAGATCTATCGTGATGGATTGCCTGAAGATCATCCGTATGGAACTGGAACATGGCGTGGATAAACATAGTAAAACCTTACTTGTAAACCATATCGAACTGCTGCTTAATTATTGTATGCGTTTTTATGAAAGGCAGTTCATCACCCGAGGCAAGACAAACCGGGATGTGCTGACACGTTTCGAAAACCTGTTGGATGAGTATTTCGAAAGTACACTCGCCGAACAGGACGGATTGCCTACGGTGAAATACTTTGCCGACAAGCTTTGCCTCTCATCGAACTATTTCGGTGACATGTTCAAGAAGGAAACCGGCAAATCACCGCAGGAATACATCCAAGAGAAAGTAATCGAGCTAGCCAAAGAACGTATCTCCGGCACGGCGGACACAGTCAGCCAAATCGCATATTCCCTCGGTTTCCAATATCCGCAGCACTTCTGTCGGCTATTCAAGAAACGGGTAGGGTACACGCCAAGTGAATACCGTGCGCAGATCGGTCTATCAACGAATCTATAGAAGGCGTTCAAGAAGATGTTAGATATTAAGACTGTATATGAATGTAACCGGTGCTTGGGATGCAAGACGCTGCACCCACAAGTAAGCCTCATCAATCTAGAGAGCCCGAACCTAGAGCAAGAGGCCGTAAAGTTCGAGTTCTACGCGATCCTCTTGATAGAAGACTGCCCGGACGGTTGCTATTGTTGCGGACGTAAGTATTACGATTATTCCAACGCTACGATGGTGTTTCTTACACCCGGTGAGATTTTCCGCATGAGCGAGAATAATACGCTACCCAACAAAGGGTACCTTTTAGCGTTCCATCCCGACCTATTGTTCCACACGTCATTGGACAACCCTATTAAGAACTATACCTTCTTCGCTTATCACAAAGAAGAGGCTCTGCATCTCTCTCAACGTGAGACAGCCAAAGTTACGTGTTGTCTGGAAAACATCGAGGACGAGCTTCACCATGCCATCGATACGCACAGTGGTACCATTCTATCCCGCCACATTGAATTATTATTGGATTATTGTACACGCTATTATGAGCGACAGTTCATTACCCGGGAAAATAAGAACAAGGCTATCTTGGAGAAATTGGAAAGGCTCCTCGACGAGTATATCATTTCCGGTAAATTAGAGAACGGCCAGCTACCCACCGCCGAATATTGTACGGCAGAACTGGACCTTTCTGTCGCTTACTTCAACGACCTGTTAAGATTCGAGACCGGCAAAACACTGGAGGAATATTTTCAGTTCAAACGATTGAGCGTGGCTAAGACAATGCTACTGAAAAACGGTAATACTCCCGCTTTGGTAGCACGACAATTAGGTTATCCGAACGTACAGTATTTCAGCCTTATATTTAAGAAGATCACAGGCATCGCTCCCTGTGAATATCCATATGCGCAAAACTAAGAAACGGAAGGAATGACCTCCTTCCGTTTCTTAGAATGACATTATTTTCCTAGCTTCTTTTCCAGCATCTTCATAAAATATCCCCCGACAACCGAACGGGCTTGAAAACCTCGTTGCGTACCATCGGAAGTAAAATGCCAATCGCTTAGAGGAACACGTGAAGTCGTCTCGTTGGCGTAGTTCCAGACCGGAACCATCAGCGCATTGAAATCCTCCATCGATCCGGTCAAACAAGCGGACCATAAAATCCAGTCGGACTTCGTATAATCCTCCCGGTTATCCAACGGCAAACCATATTTATTTTGTTTTGTCTTGTAATAAGCCATTTCCGTAGCGGCAACCTCTTTTGGGAAGATATTCAAGCCCAGCAAGCGATCCCAGACCAGATTATATTTTTGGCTCCAAGTGCCCGGCTTATCGAAAGTCAGGCGGTAATGATCACCATCGTTCGCCATCTTCACCCACTTAGCGGCCATCTCACGGGCGACTTCCGTATATTGTCTAGCGATATCGGCCTTACCTAACATCTCCGCCAATTTTCCGTAGCCGGCAACTCCCATAATTGCCTTGATGGACAAGTTCGTGTTATGGGCGAAATGTCCGGCAAAATCATCCGTACAAAGTTGGTTCTTCGGATCAAGGCCTTCCTTCAACAAGTAATTCGCCCATGTAGTCAAGACCTCCCAATGTTGGGCGGCATAATCAGCATTGCCATCCACTATTGCTATAGCGGTCGCTAGCACAAGCATATTACCACTTTCTTCCACGGGCATATCGCCACCATAGGTTTGACCGTTCGCAACCGGATAGGTACCCACATCGTGAGCCGGAAAAGGTTTCTTCCATTGTCCGCTCTCGCTATAATAGAAAATGGGATTCATCATTCCCTTCAATAAATCCGTGTTGTATACTAAGAATAAGGGGGCGGAAGGATACGTAATATCCACTGTTCCGATAGAACCGTTACTGAAATTTTCTTTCGAAAGGAATAAGAGAGTCCCTTCCTTATCAGTCACCAACTTATGGGCGGCGATCGCCTGCCGATATGCGATAGCGCATAGCTCGGCGTATTTCTTCCCTCCTACGGCACTCGTCTCGCTCATCAAAGAAGAATCGAAGGAACCGCAACGCCGCATCAGATCCTCGTAAGAAGCCTCCCCTTTTTCGAACGCCTGATGAATATCCACCTTTCCGTCGTGCTTCCAATAAGGCATCCGGTTGTCTTGGAAATACTGGATCGAATATAAATCATCGTAACCGATCATCAAATGTCCGGAGACGGTTTCCTTGGAGACCTTGCCGATCGGGTCCGTATAAGCGAGGACTGTCATTTGCTCACGCATATCCGAAGAGAGACTTTGCGATCCAGCCGGTAAATTACCAGTAGTCATGAAAGCTTTCTTCGTAGCATAATACTCGTCGATCGTTGCGGAGACTCCCGGTTTCTTGGGGATAGCCAAATAGAAATATCCCCAGTCAATCCGTACATCATCCCCGGTTTTCGCCAGAACCTCTTGATCGATTGTTCCTGTCTTCAGGTAAATTAAATCAGGGGTTTCCGTTTTCTCGAAAGTCACCTCTTGATCGATCGTATTCACGGCCCATTGCGGCGTGGCTTCCAGGTATAGTTGCACGTCGTGATCTTTACCGTCGATGGAACGGACTTGATAGGTTATATAATTAAACGGAGAAGTCATAGCCTCCAGATCATTCAGCAAGAAAGGAGCCGTGAAAATCAAGTCCAGACTCACGCCACCGCACTCAAAGGTATAGAATGTTTGCGTAGGCATCACGTTCATGGATTTCTGGATCGCTTTCTCATCGAACGTATCTCCTCGTTTCACCTTCCGCATGATTCCCATATCCACATAAGCGCCTCCCCCATTGTTCCGGCAATGAGCGGCCAACACGTTACCCGTAGGCTTCAAGCTCTCCGCCACCGCTTCCGGTATCTCTTTCAGCAAATCATAGTCCAGACCGTTCCCTGCCACGGCGATTTGCTTTCCATTTAGATACACCTCGATATTATCATCATGCGAATATTGGAGGTAGAGGGCATCCTTTTGCTCATCCGAAGGCCAGTCAAACGTACGACGTACCCAGATATCTCCTGTAGACCAAGGCGTGGAACGATTCGGATTATCTTCCGTTCCGAAAGCGGCTTTTCCCCGCTTCCAACTTTTCGGATCATAAGCCTCGGCGAACCAATCGCCGGCAGGCTGAGACATCGTATAATCGGCCTCCCATAAGCCATCCGAGGCCATACCGATCACCGAGGTCACCTGTATATCGTCCATTCCCATGAAACGGTATGACTTACCATCTACTCGTATACCGCCTAGAAGCGGATAATCACGGCCGGTCCAATGCCGTACCGACTCATCATTCAATTGATCGGCAAACGACCATGCGCTTGTATAGGGGTCGATCGTGACCAAAGGAACGGCCGGAGCACGTAAAGAGTTCTCTGCCGCCGCCGTATATACCTCGGAAACTTTCACTTGCGTACAACAAGATAAAGCCGTACAACAAGATAAAGCCAATAAATAGTTTCTCATCTGCTTACTTCACGGTTTTATGAATGGCCTCCAGCACGATCTTCTCCATGATCTTATAGCCTTCCAAGGTAGGATGCACACCATCTTTCGACAGGTTAGCGGGCAATCCGTTTCGCTCATCTTTCATGGCGGAATGATAATCCACGTATGTCAAACCATTCTTATCCGCATACTCCTTGATCCATTTATTGAGCTGGATAACCTTATCGGCCGGTTGCATACCCGGTCTCCAAGGAAAATCATAAGCCGGCAATACGGAGCAGAAAATCACCTTGATATGATTTGCCTTCGCCAATTCTGCCATAGAGACCAAGTTCCCAAACACGTTTTCCAAGGCGATCACACCGTTATTGTGAGCGATATCATTGATTCCCGCCAAGATCACCACGGCTTTCGGTTTCAAGTTAATAACGTCTTGGCGAAAACGAACTAGCATCTCCGAGGTTGTCTGTCCGCTGATCCCACGGTCTACGAAGTTATTCCGGATAAAGAAAGTCGAATCCGCCGGCCACCATCCGTCTGTAATGGAGTTCCCCATAAATACCACGTTCGAAGGAACTTTCACGGTCTTGTTAGCCTCCGCATAACGACCAAACTGAGCCCAGTCCCCTTTCTCAGTCTGGGCAAATAACGTAGTGGTAGCCAATAAACAACCCGCTACCAGTAAAGCTTGTTTCATGTTTTTCATATTACTTGATTATAAAATACAAACCAACGATCTTGTTTTCATCAAACAAAAGTAATCAAAATTGTCCACTCACCCATTCACACAAGAAAATATCTTATATTTGCTGTCATTGAAAAATAAAAACATCCGAATATGCTGAAAAAGATTCTTTCCAACACGATCGTACGGTTGATACTGGCCGTCTTGATCGGACTTCTGGTTGGGCTTGCCGTAAACGAGTCTGTGTTAAAAGCGGTCATGATCGTAAAACAAATTACGGGACAGATTATTTTCTTCTTGGTTCCGTTGATCATTCTAGGATTCGTGGCGCCTTCTATCGCCCGCTTGAAAAGCAACGCATCCAAAGTCTTATTATTCGCTTTTAGTATCGCATACCTGTCATCGGTTGGCGCCGCTACCTTTGGCGCCGTTGTGGGTTATGAATTAATACCGCATTTGCATATTCAAACCGCCTCGGAAGGTCTAAAAGACATCCCTCCCATGTTGTTTAATCTAGAGATTCCGCCAGTGATGAGCGTTATGTCGGCATTGGTATTGGCCGTGATGCTGGGACTTTCTACCGCATGGGTTAAATCCGAGGAGATGGAGAGGTTGCTGGAAGTATTCCAGAACATGGTACTTAAATTGGTAGAACGGGTCTTGATGCCGGTCCTGCCGCTTTTCATCGCCGCAAATTTCTGTGTCCTTAGTTATGAGGGGGCGATTACAAAGCAGTTGCCTATCTTTTTATCCGTCCTGTTGATTGTCATCATTTGCCATTACATCTGGTTGACCTTACTGTATGTAGTCGCATCGATCTACTCCCGGAAAAATAGCTGGGGCGTATTGAAATACTACGGACCCGCTTATTTGACAGCCTTAGGCACCATGTCATCCGCCGCCACCTTGGGCACGGCCTTGACCTGCGCCAAGAAAAGCAAGATCTTGCGAGAGGAAGTAATTGACGTGACTGTCCCCCTGTTTGCGAACATCCATCTATGCGGCTCTATCTTGACGGAAGTGTTTTTCGTATTGACCGTCTCGCAAATATTATATGGCAGCATGCCGGACTTCACGACGATGTTCGTATTTATCATCTTGCTTGGTTTCTTCGCGATCGGCGCTCCCGGCGTACCGGGCGGTACGGTGCTCGCCTCATTGGGCCTGATCATCGCTATCCTAGGTTTCGACGAGGCGGGAACGGCATTATTGCTTACGATATTCGCTTTGCAAGATAGCTTCGGTACGGCTTGCAACGTGACGGGAGATGGTGCTCTTACCTTAATCACGGATACGTTCGATCAAGGGCAAACGGGAAAAGCTTCCACAGCTTTATAAGGACAAAACCTCATGGCTATTTTACTGCAACCCGCCTTGCAGTAAGTGGTATCACTTCCTTTTCATTCGATACTCTATGGGTGACTCCCCCGTATGCTTCTTGAAATACCGTCCCAGATAGGATTGGCTGGGAAAGTTCAAGTGGTTCGTTATCTCCTGCACGGTCATTTCCGTGGTACGCAACAACACCTTTGTCTCCAATATGATATGCCGGTCTATAATGGTCTTCGCCGACTCGCCCGCCACTTGCCGGGTGATAGTGGAGAGATAACGGGGAGAGATACAAAGCTCGTTCGCATAGAAAGAGACCTCTTTCTGGTCGAGATAATGGGCATGGATGCAATTGATGAACTTATGGAACAACTCCTCCCCACGGTTGCACCCATTTTGCTGGCGGCTCGAGAAGGAGTACCTTGTCTTATCATACATATTAAGGAAGAAGCATTGCAACTGGTTTTTCACGATCATATCACGGTACACGTTATTCCGATCCATGTAAATCAGCCAAAACAGCCGGATGATCACATTTATGGTCTCCTCCTGATCGGCGGGATGCGTATAGCAAGGGCTATCCTTTATGAAGCGGAAAAAGGGCGGATCCAGCCGGAATACGGCCTCGTCGAACAAGACCTTCGAAAAGGATATATATTGTACCTTGAAATCCTCGCTACTCGCGTTCAACGTCAGGATCGTATCCGGTATCAATACGATCACCGTGTTGCGCCGGATATCCCATCGGCTCAAATCGACGGATATATTCGCCGTTCCTTTATAGCAAAATAAGATCATGCCATATCCGCTCTTGTAAGGACGATCCAATAACTCCCTCAAATCGGAATCGCCTATTATGAACGACTCTCCTCTCTCTATCTCAAATGGATTCATATGTCTACTATTTTGCCCGCGAATATAAGAGATCATTAGCATATAACGGATCATTCCATCTCAAAATGAACAATCATCGCCTCATTGTGGAAACAATGGTTCGCCGATAAGCGAGTAGCTTTGCATCCGAAAATATAGGTATTAGTTAAGATGAAAAAGCAAAATCGATTGATGAAGACTGCGATCGCCTTATGGTGTATCGTAGCTGTTGGGTGTAAACAAAGCCCTGTAATCCAACAAAGTTCAGGGTATGCGACAATGACCGTATTCACTTCGGAGAAAACTTTATCCAATAATTACTCGGCGAGTATACGAGGAAAACAGGATATCGATATTTATCCGCAAGTATCCGGCTTTATTACAAAGCTCTGCGTAACGGAAGGCGAGAGCGTAAAAAAAGGACAAGTCTTATTTATTATTGATCAAGTCCCTTATCAAGCGGCCTTAAACACCGCCATTGCGAACGTAGAGGCCGCTAAGGCATCTGTAGCGACAGCGCAACTGACCTACGACAGTAAACAAGAATTGTATAAAAACAAAGTAGTTTCCGAGTTCGACCTAAAGACCGCCTACAACACTCTACTCTCGGCAAAAGCCCAATTAGCCCAAGCGGAGGCACAAGAGATAAACGCCCGTAACAACCTTTCTTACACGGAAGTGAAAAGCCCCTCGAACGGCGTCATCGGAACCCTGCCTTATCGTGTAGGCGCATTAGTAAGCGCAAACCTGCCCAAATCGCTCACCACGGTATCGGACAATTCCGAGATGTATGTGTATTTCTCCATGACCGAGAATCAGCTATTGGCCTTGACCCGTCAATACGGCTCGAAAGACAAAGCCTTGGAGAATATGCCCGAGATAGAGCTTCAACTGAACGATAAATCGCTTTATCCCCAAACGGGAAAGATCGAGACGATCAGCGGCATTATCGATCAAAACACCGGAACAGTCAGCTTGCGTGCCGCATTCCCGAACGAGGAGCAATTATTGAATAGCGGGGGCTCCGGGAATGTGATCATTCCGGTTACATACGATAACTGCGTCGTAATTCCCCAAGCCGCCACGTTCGAGATCCAAGACCGGGTATTTGTCTTCAAGGTAGTGGACGGCAAGACGCAATCCGCCCCCGTAGAAGTGACCCGTGTGAACGGAGGACAAGAGTATATCGTAAACGCCGGATTGAATAGCGGCGACGTGATCGTAGCCGAAGGCGTAGGTTTATTGCGTGAAGGAACACCGATTGAAGTAAAACAAAATTAAGAACAATGAAAGTTAGCACATTTATAGAACGCCCCGTACTGTCCGCCGTAATTTCCATCACGATTATGGTTGCGGGTATCATCGGGCTTTTCACCTTGCCCGTAGAACAATATCCGGATATCGCCCCTCCTACCGTTATGGTCAGTACGACTTACTTCGGGGCGAATGCCGAGACCATGCAGAAGAGTGTCGTAGCCCCTTTGGAAGAGGCGATCAACGGCGTGGAAGATATGACCTACATGACCTCCACGGCTACCAACTCCGGTACCGCCACGATCACGATCTATTTCCAACAAGGAACCGATCCGGACATGGCCGCCGTAAACGTACAGAACCGTGTATCGAAAGCGACCGGGCAATTGCCGGCCGAGGTTACCCAAGTGGGTGTCACGACTTCCAAGCGCCAGACCAGTATGTTACAGATCTTCTCGCTCTATAGCCCGGACGGTTCTTATGACGAGAACTTCCTCAGTAATTACATCAGCATCAACCTAAAACCAGAGATACTCCGTATCTCCGGAGTCGGCGAGTTGATGGTTATGGGTGGCGATTACAGTATGCGTATCTGGATGAAGCCCGACGTTATGGCCCAATACAAATTGATCCCCTCGGACGTGACCTCCGTGTTGGCCGAGCAAAATATTGAGTCCGCCACGGGTTCTTTAGGCGAGAACTCGGACGAGACGTATCAGTACACCATGAAATATAGCGGACGCCTGCTTACTCCGGAGGAATTCGGCGATATCGTGATCCGCTCCACCGAGGATGGAGAGGTATTGAAGCTAAAAGAGATAGCGGACATTGAGTTAGGAAAGGAGAGTTATGCCTATATCGGACAAACAAACGGTAAGCCGGGTATCTCCTGTATGGTTTTCCAGACAGCCGGATCGAATGCCACGGAGGTGAATAATAAGATCGACGCTTTTCTTGAGGAAGCCTCGAAAGACTTCCCGAAAGGTATCGAGGTCGTAAAATTGATGAGTACGAATGATTTCTTGTACGCCTCGATCCATGAGGTTGTAAAAACCTTGATAGAGGCCATTATCCTCGTTATCCTTGTGGTATATGTCTTCTTGCAGGATATCCGTTCTACGCTGATTCCGTTGGTAGCGATCGTAGTTTCCTTGATCGGTACGTTCGCCTTTATGACGGTCGCCGGATTTAGTATCAACTTGATCAC
Organism: Parabacteroides sp. B2-S-102; assembly: GCF_023656665.1. NCBI lineage: Bacteria > Pseudomonadati > Bacteroidota > Bacteroidia > Bacteroidales > Tannerellaceae > Parabacteroides > Parabacteroides sp. B2-S-102. The sequence continues at coordinate 35,716 of NZ_JAMOKM010000014.1, forward strand.
TTTATTCGCTTTGGTATTGGTGATCGGTACGGTGGTGGACGACGCGATCGTTGTCGTCGAGGCAGTCCAAGCTCGGTTCGACGTTGGATATAAGTCCTCTTATATGGCTAGTATGGACGCGATGAAAGGATTGACATCCGCCATCGTCTCTACTTCATTGGTATTTATGGGCGTGTTTATCCCGGTATCGTTTATGAGCGGTACGTCCGGTACGTTTTATACGCAGTTCGGCTTGACGATGGCAGAGGCCGTAGGTATCTCTACCATTAACGCATTAACGTTAAGCCCGGCGCTTTGCGCTATCTTATTGAAGCCTTACATCAACGAGGACGGCACCCAAAAGAATAACTTCGCCGCCCGCTTCCGTAAGGCGTTCAACGCCGCGTTCGATTCGATGATCGCAAAATATAAGCATGGGGTATTGTTCTTTATCAAACGGAGATGGCTGGCTTGGTCGCTGTTGGCATGCTCCATCGTATTACTTATCGTCTTGATGAACACGACAAAATCCAGCTTGGTGCCCGATGAGGATCAAGGTACGGTCTTTGTCAACGTAAGTACGGCCTCCGGAAGCTCCTTGGCTACGACTAACAAGATCATGACGAATATCGAGCAACGGATCAACCAGATTCCACAGCTTCAATCTTATTCCAAGGTTTCCGGTTATGGTTTGCTGGCCGGACAAGGTAGCTCTTTCGGTATGTTCATCTTGAAACTAAAACATTGGGATGAGCGCCCGGACAAGGAAGATAACGTACAAGCCGTGATCGGACAGGTATATGGCCGTACGGCAGATATCAAGGACGCTACGATTTTCGCCATCGCCCCGGCCATGATCCCCGGATATGGTATGGGTAACGCATTGGAAATGCATACGCAAGACAAGGCCGGTGGAGACTTAACGACCTTCTTTAACACGACCCAGCAATATCTCGCCGCCTTGCGTGAACGGCCCGAGATCGCTACGGCTTACTCTACCTTCGATATCAAGTACCCGCAATGGCGCGTGGATGTGGACGCAGCGAAATGCAAACGGGCCGGAATCACTCCGGATGCTGTTCTATCAACCCTTTCCGGTTATTACGGAGGGCAATATGTGTCGAATATCAACCGTTTCTCGAAGGTGTATAAGGTGATGATACAGTCCGATCCTAAATATCGTCTGGATGAGGCCTCCTTGAATAATACGTTCGTACGCATGTCGAACGGCGAGATGGCACCGCTTAGTCAGTTTATCACCTTGACCAAGGTATACGGTGCCGAATCTTTAGCCCGTTTCAACATGTATAATTCGATCGCCGTCAATGCCGTACCGGCCAATGGATATAGCTCCGGGGATGCTATCAAGGCGGTAAAAGAGACAGCGGCCACTTCGCTCCCAAAAGGGTATGGCTACGACTTCGGTAGTATCACCCGTGAGGAGAACCAGCAGAGTAATACGACCATTATCATCTTCGGTATCTGTATCTTGATGATTTATTTGATCCTAAGTGCCTTGTACGAGAGTTTCCTTGTTCCTTTCGCCGTGATTCTTTCCGTACCGATGGGTTTGATGGGTAGTTTCTTGTTCGCTAAGTTCATGGGATTGGAGAATAACATTTATCTGCAAACCGGTTTGATCATGTTGATCGGATTGTTGGCGAAGACCGCCATCTTATTGACGGAGTACGCTACCCAGCGCCGCTTGTCCGGTATGAGCCTGACTTCAGCCGCTCTTAGCGCGGCAAAGGTTCGTCTGCGCCCGATCTTGATGACCGCTCTTACGATGATATTCGGTTTGCTGCCATTGATCGTCTCCAACGGCGTAGGCGCTAATGGAAACCGCTCGTTGGGAACCGGTGCCGTTGGCGGTATGTTGATCGGTACATTGGCTTTGTTATTTATCGTGCCTTGCTTATTCATCACGTTCCAATACCTGCAAGAGAAACTACGCCCGATCCAATTCGAGCGTTCCCTTGATTGGCAGGTGCAAGAAGAGGTAAAAGAGGCCGCCGAAGAAAGAAAAGAATATTTAGATAGCAAGAAATAATCTATCCAGTTGTATATATATATAATGTATATGAAGAATAACATCATACTCTTTGCCGTAGCGACGCTAGCGTTGAATAGCTGCGGCATTTACAAGAAATACGAGCCTGTCGCCACCCTCCCAGAGAATCTATATCGGGAGGAGATAGCCCCGGCAGATACCTTCTCCATCGGGAATATCAGTTGGCGGGACCTGTTCACCGATCCGGCCTTGCAATCCTTGATCGAACGGGGATTAGCCAATAATACAGATCTGCGGATCGCCCATCTAAAGGTACAAGAAGCTGAGGCGGCGTTAATGACCTCCCGCCTCTCCTACCTCCCGTCGCTCTCCCTAGATCCACAGGGCACGACAAGTAGCTTTGATAAGGCGAAAGCGTCGTGGACATACAACGTCCCGGTATCGGCCAGTTGGGAGATCGATATCTTCGGCCGGCTGACAAACGCCAAACGACAAGCGAAAGCCGCCTTGTCGCAAAGCCAAGCGTATAGCCAAGCCGTACAAACACAACTGATCGCCAATATCGCCAACCTGTATTACACCTTATTGATGCTGGACCGGCAATACGAGATCACGACAGAAACCGCCGTGAAATGGCTAGAAAGCCTTCGTACCACCCAAGCATTAATGGCAGCCGGCATGACTACCGAGGCGGCCGTATCGCAAACCGAGGCTACTTGCTACTCCATCGAGACCTCTGTTAAAGATCTGGGACAGACCATCCGGGAGACCGAGAATACGCTTGCCGTCTTATTGGGAGAGATACCTCAGGATATTGAGCGAGGAAGGTTGGAAGACCAATCCTTAACCCCGGATCTGGCTATCGGTATCCCGGTACAGATGCTCTCGAACCGTCCGGATGTACGTAGCGCCGAGTACGCATTGGCGCAAGCGTTCTACGGGACAGCCTCCGCACGCTCCAATTTTTATCCCTCGCTACGTCTTAGCGGCAGCGCGGGGTGGACAAACAGCGCAGGTAGTTACATCGTAAATCCGGGTAAACTATTACTATCGGCGGTCGGCTCCCTCACGCAACCGCTATTTAACAAAGGAGCGAATATCGCCCAATTGAAAATAGCGAAAGCGCAGCAAGAAGAGGCCAAGCTCACTTTCCAACAAACCGTGCTCAACGCCGGAAAAGAGGTGAACGACGCACTTACCCAAGCCCAGACCGCAAAGGGAAAGATCGACTTGCGTACACACCAAATCGAATCGCTTGAAGATGCCGTCCGTAGCACCCAATTGCTGATGACGCATGGAAACACCACTTATCTGGAAGTGCTCACGGCACAGCAAACCCTGCTCAGCGCCCAGCTCTCCCAAGTAACGGATCGTTTTGACGAGCTTCAAGCCACCGTAAACCTCTACCAAGCCTTAGGAGGAGGCAGACATTAAAGATAGTCCTTTCAGACTTGTATATAATTATGATTGTAACCTCCTTTTGTGCGTGACGCATAGAAGGAGGTAAAAAAATACCCGGTTTATGGTATATGCCGTAAACAATCCATCCACTATCTTTGTCATATAAATAAAAGAATCCAGAAACAACAAAATTCATTTGTATATGGCAAGAATAGCAAGACAACTGACCGACCTTGTCGGCAACACTCCCCTGTTGGAGTTCTCTAATTTCAACGCGAGCAAGGGCCTTAAAGCCCAAGTAATCGGCAAGCTGGAATATTTCAACCCGGCTGGTAGCGTAAAAGACCGCATCGCCTTGGCGATGATCGAGAACGCCGAGGCTAAAGGCTTATTGAAACCCGGCGCTACCATTATCGAACCGACCAGCGGTAATACCGGAGTCGGACTTGCTTTTGTCTCCGCCTCGAAAGGCTACAAATTAATCCTGACCATGCCGGATACCATGAGTGCAGAGCGTCGTAATTTATTGAAAGCGTTAGGTGCCCGACTCGTCCTCACCCCCGGGGCGGAAGGCATGAAAGGAGCCATCGCCAAAGCGGAGGAACTGCGTGACGCGACTCCCGGTTCCATCATCCTACAACAATTCGAGAATCCCGCTAACCCGGCCGTACATATCCGTACGACCGCCGAAGAGATCTGGCGTGATACGGATGGTAAAGTCGATCTGTTTGTAGCCGGCGTAGGAACCGGAGGCACGGTCAGCGGTGTCGGTGCCGGATTGAAAGCTCACAACCCGAACGTACAAATCGTAGCGGTAGAGCCTAGCGATTCACCGGTACTTTCCGGAGGCAAGCCCGGCCCGCACAAGATACAGGGCATCGGAGCCGGCTTTATCCCCAAGACCTACAACGGGGAGGTAGTTGACAAGATCCTGCAAGTAACGAACGATGACGCTATCCGTACCAGCCGGGAACTGGCAGGGAAAGAAGGGTTGCTGGTAGGAATATCTTCCGGCGCCGCTGTATACGCCGCCGTGGAACTAGCTAAACTTCCGGAGAATGAGGGAAAAACGATCGTGGCGTTGCTTCCGGACACAGGAGAAAGGTATCTCTCCACGGTTCTATATGCTTTCGAGGAATATCCTCTATAGGCTTTTATCGGTTTATCTGATGTCATAGAATCTGAGTCGAAAACACTATAGTGTTTGTGAATAAACACAATAGTATTCAGACTAAAACACTACTGTATTCGTGCACAAATACAGTAGTGTTTTTTACAGATTACAAGAGCCCTTTCGTACTCGGTAGCTCAAACCGATAAATATCTCGTCGGATCGCCATCTTGATCGAGCGGGCCAAAGCCTTGAAGATACCTTCTATCTTATGATGCTCGTTCGTACCCTCGGCACGGATATTCAAATTCATGCGGGCAGCGTCGCTCAAGCTCTTGAAGAAATGGAGGAACATCTCCGTAGGCATATCCCCTACTTTCTCACGGTGGAACTCAGCGTCCCAAACCAACCAAGGACGGCCACCGAAATCCAGCGCCACACTACACAAGCAATCGTCCATCGGAAGGCAATAGCCATAACGCTCGATCCCTCGCTTATCACCCAGCGCTTTCAGCATCGCCTCGCCAAGGGCAATCGCCGTATCCTCTATCGTATGATGCTCGTCGACCTCCAGGTCGCCTTTTACCCGTACCGTCAGATCCGTACCGGAATGCTTACCGATCTGATCCAACATATGATCGAAGAAACCAAGCCCGGTAGAGATCGATGTCTTTCCGGTTCCATCCAGATTCCAGTCCACATAGATGTCCGTCTCCTTCGTGGCACGCCGTACGACCGCACGACGCTCGCCGGCAAACAGATACTCGGTGATCTTATCCCAATCATCCGTGATATAGGCGGGAGACAATGAGGTAGCGTAAGCCGCCAACTCACTCTCCGCTCCCTCCTCCGGGCGCAACCAGATACCTTTAGCGCCCAGATTATGGGCCAACTCCATATCCGTAAGGCGGTCCCCGATCACGAAACTATTCTCCAGATCGTATTCACCGGTCATATATTTCGTGAGCATTCCCGTACGAGGCTTACGATTCGGGGAATTATCCTCGGGAAAGGAAGGATCGATCAAGATATCGTCGAATACGATCCCCTCTCCTTCCAGCGTCTTTAGCATCAAGTTATGGGCAGGCCAGAAAGTCTCCTCCGGGAAAGAGGGCGTTCCCAGCCCGTCTTGGTTGGAGACCATCACGAACTCGAAATCCAACCGCTCGCGAATGAAATAGAGGTTACGCATCACCTTCGGGACAAACTCTAGTTTCTCCAAGCTATCCAATTGATAATCTACGGGCGGCTCTTTTACAAGCGTGCCGTCCCGGTCGATAAACAACGCTCTTTTCCTCGTGCTCATAATTTCATGTTTTTCATCGCGTTCAATAAGCTATCATTCTCTTTCGGCGTACCGATCGTAATACGAAGGCAACCCCGGCATTTCTGCACGTTGCTACGGTTACGCACTACGATCCCTTTCTTCACGAGCCCATTATACATGGCATCCGCCTTGCCGACATTCACCAACAAGAAATTAGCGTCTGAGGGATATACTTGATAGGAGAAAGGAGGCTCGGACAGGATCTTCTCCAGCCGGTTACGCTCCGTGAGGATCTCGTTCACTTGGTGCTTCATGGTCGCCTCGTCGTTCAAGAGCTCCAAAGCTTTCTCCTGTGTAAGCTGGTTGACGTTATACGGATATTTGATCTTATTCAAGACACCGATAATCTCCGGAGAGGCGAATGCCATACCCAAACGAATACCCGCCGCTCCCCACGCTTTCGACAAGGTTTGAAGAACGATCAGATTCGGGAACCCGGATAATTCCTTCAAGAAAGAGGGATAAGCGGAGAAGTCGATATAAGCCTCATCGATCACCACGATTCCTTCATAATTCTTCAAGATCTTATAGATCGAGCCACGATCCAGACTGTTGCCACTAGGGTTATTCGGAGAACATAGGAAGATCACTTTTGTCCACTCGTCCGCCGATTCCAATACGGCTTCCGCATCCAAATCAAAGTTTTCGTCCAAAGAAACCTTACGGCATTCCACGTTATTTACATTCGCTGCCACCTCATACATGCCATACGACGGCGAGATCGTCACTACACTATCCAACCCCGGCTCGCAAAAAGCACGGATCACCAGATCGATGGCCTCGTCACTGCCATTGCCCAAGAAGATCGAGCTACGGTCCACACCTTTCAACACGGCCAGACGATCCTTCAATTTCCACTGCAAGGGATCGGGATAACGGTTATACGGCATATTCCACGGATTCTCATTCGCATCCAGAAAAACGGAGGCATCCCCATGAAACTCATCACGTGCGGATGAATACGGTTTCAAATTCCAGACATTCGGTCTTACTAAATCTTTCAGGTCTTTCATATCGTGTTCAATCTAATTGTTACTGCGTTGCGGTGAGCATCCAGCTGCTCGTTGGCCGCCATGGTTTGGATCGTACTACCCAAGGCACGGATACCATCGGAAGTGATCTCTTGGAAAGTGATCTTCTTGATGAAACTATCCAAGTTCACGCCGCTATATGCCTTGGCATAGCCGTTGGTCGGCAAGGTATGATTCGTGCCGGAAGCATAATCGCCTGCGCTTTCCGGAGTATATGGACCCATAAAGACACTGCCGGCGTTCTCGATTCGCTCCGCGATAGCGGTGTAATCCGCCGTCTGGATAATCAAGTGTTCGGGAGCGTATTGGTTCGTGAAGTCTACGACTTCCTGCGAATCTTTCAATACGATGATACGGCTGTGCGCTAATGATTTCTCGGTAATTTCCTTTCGAGGCAAACGATCGAGTTGCTCTTGGATGGCACGGGCCACGGGTTCCACGATCGTTTCCGAAGCGGTTACGAGGATCGCTTGGCTATCCACTCCATGCTCGGCCTGCGAGAGGAAATCGGCGGCGATAAAATCGGGATTCGCCGTCTCGTCCGCGATCACCTCTACCTCGGATGGTCCGGCGGGCATATCAATGGCGACCTCTTTCAGGCTTACTAATTGCTTTGCCGCCGTCACGTATTGATTACCGGGGCCAAAGATCTTATACACCTTGGGGACCGATTCCGTCCCATAGGCCATCGCCGCTATCGCTTGGATTCCTCCAGCCTTGAATATCTTACTTACACCTGCGACCTCTGCGGCGAACAGGATAGCGGGATGTACTTTCCCTTCCCGGTTCGGTGGCGTACATAATACGATCTCCTTGCAGCCGGCGATACGTGCGGGCACTGCCAACATCAATACCGTGGAAAACAAAGGCGCCGTTCCGCCCGGAATATATAAACCGACTTTCTCAATCGCTACCGCTTTCTGCCAACAAGTGACTCCCGGGGTAGTCTCCACTTTCTTTCCCTCGAAACGCTGCGAGGCATGGAACTTCTCGATATTCGCCTTTGCCGTACGGATCGCCTGTTTCAAGTCCTCAGCGACCAAGGCATCCGCTTCCCGCATCTCCTCTTCCGAGACTTGAAGGGAAGAAAGGAGCACCTTATCAAACTTTTCCTCATACGCTTTTACGGCGATGTCACCCTGCTCACGTACCTCGTCCAATACCGTACGGACCGTATCGAACAAGGTGGTTACATCCAATGCGGGACGTTTGATTAGTGAGCTCCATTCCTCACGTCCGGGATATTTTATAATCTCCATATTATACAATCATTTTCTCGATCGGAAGCACTAAGATACCTTCAGCCCCCAATGATTTTAGTTTACCAATAATTTCCCAGAAATGCTTCTCGGCGATCACGGATTGAACAGAGACCCATTCATCGTTTGCCAAAGGCGTTATGGTCGGGCTCTTCATACCGGGAAGCACCTCGATAATCTCATCCAGCTTTTCTTTCGGAGCGTTCAGCAACACGTACTTCTTGCCCTCGGCGACTTGAATCGCTTCAAAGCGGAATAGAAGCTCATCCAAGATCTCCAGTTTCTCTTTGGACAGATTATTGTTGGCGATCAATAAAGCCTCACAAGGAAGGACTACCTCCACTTCTCTCAATTGATTGCTTACCAAAGTACTACCGGAGCTTACGATATCAAAGATAGCGTCCGCCAAACCAATGCCCGGGGCGATTTCCACAGAGCCGCTGATTACATGAATATCCGCCTTCACGCCTCTCTCCTCCAAGAAAGACCGTAGGATCGCAGGATAGGAAGTAGCGATCGTTTTTCCCTCAAACCACTCAGCCCCCTTATATTCCTCATCTTTGGGGATCGCTAAGGATAGACGGCACTTACTAAAGCCCAGACGCTTGATCAATTTCGCCTCTTGCCCTTTCTCTACGTACTCGTTCTCTCCGACAATACCAATATCCGCCACACCGTTAGCTACAGACTGAGGAATATCATCATCACGAAGGAATAATACCTCTACCGGAAAACCTTTTGCCGATAATAACAGGATGCGTTTGCCCCTGTTTAGTTTAATACCTGCTTCTTCAAGCAACATCATGGTCTCGTCGTACAGACGGCCTTTCGATTGTACCGCAATTCTCAACATAACTATATCTTATTTTTATATTATAAATATCAACAAAAAAAGGCTTACCGCAAAACGGCAAGCCTTTATCTTTTTATCATGAGTACATACATACCATTCAGCCCACCGAACTATTGCCCGCTGTAATGATGATGGTGATATAATGTAGTCGTTATTTTCATTTCTTTTGTTATTTACGTCGCAAAGTTACAATAATAATTGAAAGAACAAATATTTCTGACAAAATATTATCACAATATCGATATTACTTCAATCCGTTCTTACGAAGCAACTCTTCTATCTCTTTCAAGCTTATAGATTCACGTTCTGCTTTGTCGTAGATGTTAGAGCAAGTTGATCTCTGTCTCATCGATGCTTAACAATTCTTCGACCAAATCCATCTTTAGGCATTTTAGTTCCATTGCCGTCATACAAATGCTCCTTTCTTATTAATTCGTTCTCAAGGACAAATATAATGATTTACTTTAATACAAATGACTCGCTTGCTGCTTAATCTTATTGGAAAGCATCAAGGGGAAGTCCGGATGCGCGGTAAAAAACGCATCAACTTCTTCCCGAGCTTCCTTCGATGTATGGGCGGAAAGCAAGGAGCGAACCCAAGCGGTGGGGAAAAAGATATCGCCAGTCCGCTGTACTTCCGGCATCGCTTCCAAGGCCGGACGGATATAAGCGACCGACTCTTGTTCTCGTAGGCGATGGTTCAAATTAGCGAGAGCGGAAGAGGCCCATGGCTCCACCCTACGATTCCCGGCGATCAACAAGGACGCGAAGACACTGTCACGTTCCGCCTTGCGGGGCGATACGGATGGGGAGATAAATTGATACTCCTTCTTCCGGTCCGGATTCTGTATGCGGGATAATTGCGTAGCGATAATCTTATCCGCTTTTTCCGGCAAATGTATCGCCAATATATAGGACAAGCCAATATAATCACTCTCGCTCAATGCGCAATCTTTCGGAGCTTTCCGTTCCTGCCATAACGTATACAGACGTTGTACCGCCTCCTCCGAATCCGCTATCGAACGATACAAACGAAACGCCTGCAAACGATGTTGGGATACGGGATTCGTTGTCACGATCTTCCACAAGACCTGTTCCAACGGACGAGAATCCGACGGGAATATCCGCTGGCAATCTCCTAAATAGCTTAAAGCCATCGAGAACAATAAAGAATTAGACTCATTCGGTAAATACGCTAACATTTCATCACGGAACCCTTGTGGAGAAATCGTTTTCCAACGAAGATTCTCATAAAGGGTAATCAGCAAAGATCCCTTCAACACCTCATCTTCCGATAAGCGAAGCACAGACCATAGACCGGAAGACTCCCCCTCTGTTATTTTAAAGAAGCCATAGCCACGCCCATTTGTATTCGGAAGAATGACACAATTTCCATTCGGAAGAAAACTTAATTTCATTCGGAAGGAATCAGAGTTTCCTTCGAGAGAAACCGGGATTTCTTCCGAATCCGTTCCACAGATCACCCGATAGGTTAATTCTTGCGGCCATTTTAAACCCCGGCCCAACGGATCACGCTGCTCTACGACCAACTCGCCGTCCTTAACCGAAGCCGTAATCTCCGGCATACCCTTCTGATTCACCCACACCTCACTCCAAGCGGCCAGATCCTCTTCCGTATATTTATTCAAGATACGGATCAAGCCCTCCCACGTAGCGTTCCCATACGCATAAGTAGTCAAGTACTCACGGATTCCCTGCTGGAAAGCCTCTTCTCCCAGAACACGTACCAACATTTCCATAACCACGGGAGATTTATCATAGATGATATTACCATATACCAAACCGGCGTTCCGCAAATTATCCAAATCTTGCTTGATCGGATTCGCACCTGACGTACGGTCTTCCGAATAAGACGCGGGAATATAATCCCGAATAAAATTCAACCGGTGATTCACGTCCGGATATAAAGGTTCTACGATACGGGAAGCAAAATAATTAGCGAAAACCTCTTTTGTCCATACATCATCAAACCATTTCATCGTTACATAATCGCCAAACCACATATGAGAGGTTTCATGTGCGATCAAGGAACTCCGACTCAATCGCTCATTTAAGGTAGGATGCTCATCCAGAAACATCCGGCGATCCGTATATAAAGTAGCACCCGTATGTTCCATACCCCCATATTGGAAACCGGGTAAGATAATCACGTCATATTTAGCGAAAGGATAAGGAATACCAGTAAAGTCTTCCTGCCATTCCAACGCATCGAACACCTCGTCGGCGATGGCTGGGCATTGAGCGATCTTTTTCGGATCCGTCTCCCGATGATAAATAGAGATATCCCGCCCGTTCCGGGAATAAACCTCCCGAGTCAGTTTACCGGCCACGAATGAGAACAGGTAGGTACTAAGCGGTTCCGTCTCCTTGAAAGAAATACGATTCCGACCGGAGACGCTCGTACTATCCGTTTGTGTGATAGCGCCATTCGCCACAGCCTGCCAAGTGGAAGGAACTTCCAAGGTCAAGGTAAAAAACGACTTCATATCCGGCTGGTCAAAACAAGGGAATACCGTACGTGCCCGGTCCGGAACCAATAACGTATACAGGAACTCATCCCGTCGATTCAAGGATTGATCCGCCGGAGTAAAAGTGATCGCTACCCGGTTCTCTCCCACCGCTACCCAATCTGAGGCAATCACGATATGCTCATCTTTCACTTCATAGGGAATATCTCCTCCGTTCAAGGTTACGGAGGTCACTTGCTCCGGTTCTCCGCGGAAATCAATAATAAGCGGCTGTTTCTCGTCTAATCGCAAGGATAGCTCCACTTTTCCCCGGATCGCCTCGTCACGAGATTCCGGGATCGAGAAGAAAAGATTATAACGGACATTTGAGAAATGCTCCTTCCGGAATTGAGCTAGCTCAAGGCTCACACCGGGCCGGGACAAACCGGCCTCATCTTGTTTAACAGAGCTACAAGCAACCAGACCGGACAGTACGCAAGCTCCGATAAATACCTTTAGATTCATATCTCGTAATTATTCTCTTAAGTATTCTGCTATACCCATAAAATTTCGTTCCAACAAATACATCTGGCTAGCCATAAAAGTGAAAAAATCTCCCCAATGCGCTCTCCGATGCAAATCCAATCCTTCTTTTGCTACATAGATACGGGCCACTTGTCGGCCATTCTCACGGACAAAACAAATATCCCAGATCAAGCCTTCGGGAAAATCCTGTTCCAACGTCTCTTTATACCAAGTCAGGCGCTCAAACATTTCCAGACGTAAATCCTCGCTACGGTGGTTTACCTCAAGAATAACGTAAGCCCCTTGGCGGTTCGCGTCGAATTTCAACTCAACGCCCTTTACCTTCGTATCATATAATGTCCAAATTTTCTTACGCCCCCGCAAATAGGGTTGCACCTCACAAAAAGCGGCGAAGCTTTCCCAAAACTCCAATTTGAGATTCTTCAGTTCCTCCTTACTATACATTACCTATAAATGTCTTTCTTTGTTACCTTAACGATCTGTCCGAATTTAGAGAGTTTCTCCATATCCATACTCTTTGAATTACCGACTATCGCATATATCATTAAATGATCTTGTATATTCTCCCTATAAAAACGAAGGATATCCTCCATAGTCATCCGATCGATAACCTCCAGATAATCCTTGTTCGGATCGCTCTCGTACCCTTCACGCCGGAAACCGGCGATCTTCAAGGAAAGGGAGCGACTAGTAGGATATTCATTATTCACCCAATTACGAATCGTCTGCTTCACCGACTCCACCCGTTCCGGACGTTCCGGCATATCATGCACCAAATTCTCCAACACTTCCATCGCATCGATCATCTTATCCGTCTGTGTAGCCAATTTCATCACGAAACTAGCGGGCTTCTCCGATCGATTCAAAGGAGGATGTTTCAAACGGGCATTTACTTGATAAGCGAACGAACGAAACTCACGGATCTCCTGAAACATCAAGGATGACATATCCCCTCCGAAATAAGCACTAAACAACCGGGAAATAGGACGATCTTCCTTAGCCTTCAACGGATCGATATACATATAGGCATAGATTATGCTTTGCGTGACATCCTCCATGTCCATGAAAAAGACAGTCGGCTTATCATACGTCATAAGATCACGGATATAGGGAGAGTTCGATGGAATACTTACCTCCTCCAAGGGTAAATGCTGCTTGATCTGCCGGGCGGCCTCCTCCATAGACAATGTACCACAATAATGCAGGTTACAAGCGACCGAACGTACCTTACTGAAAGTGTCCAGCAACATCTTTCCTTTTAGTTTCTTGATTTCAGCGAACGATAATTTAGTCAAATAACGGGATTGCTCCCCAAATTTGACTTTCTCTAACAGCATATCGGCTACGTTCTCGCTGGAATTGAACAACGATTTCTCCGTTACCTTCGCCTCGTCCACAATCTGCCGTAACTTCTTGTCATCTGGCTTGGCGTGCCGCAAGAAATCGCCGACCAAAGCCATTGTTTGGGTAAAATGCCCATCAAAACCATTCACCACCACCAGAAACTCAGAATCCGTGGAATCAAAAGTCAATGTACTACCAAGTTCCTGCAATTTACCCCGAAAGACCTCAAAAGACATCGATTCCGTCGCTACGAAAGGTAGATAAGCGGACAATTTATCAAGATCACGAAGCTCCAACTGCCCCACTCCATAAGATAGTGTCAGCGAGAATATATCATTTACGGAATTATGAGTCTTATACAACGTGACAAGCGGACGCAAGGATACGACCTCGGCGTCTTTCTCAAAATCGAGAAAATGCGGTTTCAATTCTTGTACGGGTATCTTTTCCAGACGTTCCACATAAGCGGAGGAAGCATCGGAGTTCTTCGGTATAATCGGTGAATAATCCGGCTTGGGTAAGATCGTTTTCGGATAGCGTCCGGTCTTCTTCGTGACGTACATATAATTCTCCGTAAAATATTTCTTGGCGACCTCAATCACGTCTTCTCTCGACAAGGCATCGATACGGGTAACCTCATCCAAATAATCCTGCCAGCTTTTCCCTTGAGAGAAAATACGCATCATCACCTCGGCCCTTGAGTTTATGTCTTCCAATTTGGAGGCATATTCACGTTTCTGCTCCAATTTCAAGCTTTGAAACATCTCATCGCTAAAATCCCCCTCCTTAATGCGGTTGATTTGTTTCCATACTAATTTCTCGGCTGCCGCATAGGTCTGGAAAAAGAACTTCGGAAATACCAACAAGCCTAATATTCCAGCCTCATTCATACTTTGGTTAACCGCCATCGCACCCATCACCTTATGATCTACCGTCAGCTTATCCAAAAATCCCGTACCATTGGAGTTATTCAATAAAGATACGGCGATATTGAGCGCAACTTGATCCGGATGATTCGCGGGAACTCCCCGGAATCCCAATGCCATAATTTTCACGAAAGGCATAGGAATACGTACGCTCACCTTCTCCCGTCCCTTGAATGGCGGTAATGTAACAATATCCCGGTGAGGCGGCTTCCCTTTTCGTATCCGTGAAAAAGTAGATTCCAAGATTGGCAAGACCTCCTCCGTATCGAAATCCCCGCTTAAGATCAATCCCATATTGGAAGCGACATAGTATTTCTCGAAGAACCGGCGCATCTCCGAAAGACGGGGATTCTTCAAGTTCTCCGCACTTCCGATAATCGGATAAGCATACGGATGCGGATAGAAATAACGCTCTGTCAATTTCTCGATGGCGACACTAGCCATCGTATCTCCATACATGTTCTTTTCCTCATAGACCGTCTCCAGCTCACTCTGGAAAAGACGAAATACGGGATTTACCAAACGCTCACTATTGATCTCGGCCCATTGGGAGATATATTGCGGAGAGAATGTATTGAAATATAATGTATAGTCGTAAGAAGTCCCGGCATTCAACTTCGTACCACCGAAACGAGAGATCAACCGGTCGAACTCATTCGGTATTACATACTCAGCGGCACGTACGCTCAGGTCGTTAATGATTTGCTGCAAATGGGCACGCATCTTGGGATCCTCGGTATCCGCCAAAGCGTCATATTTCTCGGCGATAATGTCCAGCAAGACTTTCTCGGACTCATAATCGATTGTCCCGATCTTATCCGTTCCTTTAAACATCATATGCTCGAAATAATGCGCGATACCTGTGTTAGGGGAATCTTTAGCTCCGGCTTTTACAACTACGGCTCCGAATATCTTAGGTTGGCTATGGTCCTCATTCAACCATACCGTCAAATCATTACTTAATTTATGCTCTCGTACCTGTAGAAAATCTGAGATTGACAACAGAGATCTCATGGAATCCATTTAAGTTTATATTATTTCACAAAGATACATTTTTCAATTGGATTAATACGCTTACATTTACAAGCAATCTTAACAAAAGGGCAAATTTAACGTAGGATTGAACCTATTTTTAAGAGTAGTGTTATATCAAAAAACGATTATTATGATAAATTTAGGTAGTTGGATGAACAAAGTCCTCACCGGATGGGGTGTAGACGAGAAAATAGCGAACACATTTGACGAGGCGATCATCGCCATCTTACTAGTGGCGGTCGCTATCGGATTAGATTATTTATGCCAAGCTGTTTTTGTCGGAGGGGTACGTAGTATCGTTAAGCATACGCATTATAAATGGGATACGTTATTAATTAAACGTAAGGTCGTACATTATCTCGTACATACGATTCCCGGCATTTTAGTATATGCTTTGCTCCCGATGGCTTTTATCCGAGGAAAGGAATTATTATTCATTTCCCAGAAGATTTGCGCAGTCTATATCATATTTTCCCTGCTGTTAGCGCTCAACGGTCTTCTCTTAATGATGTTGGATTTGTTTAACCAACAGGAGAAAATGAAAAACAGGCCGATGAAAGGTTTTATACAAGTATTACAAGTGCTTGTTTTCTTCGTTGGCGGCATTGTCATTATAGCGATTCTCGTCAATAAATCCCCGGCTACCCTTTTCGCCGGATTAGGTGCATCGGCAGCTATTCTTATGTTGGTCTTTAAAGATAGCATATTAGGTTTCGTGGCAGGTATACAGCTTTCGGCAAATGATATGTTGCGCCCCGGCGACTGGATCACGATGCCTTCTGCCAATGCGAACGGTATTGTTCAAGAAATAACCCTAAACACCGTGAAAGTTCAGAACTTCGATAATACGATCTCGACAATCCCGCCTTATAATCTAGTGAATAGTTCTTTCCAAAACTGGCGCGGGATGGTTGAGTCTGGAGGACGCAGGGTTATGAAGTCCATTTATCTCGATTTGAATACGATCAAGTTCTGTACGCCGGAGATGCTAGATACCTTCCGCAAGGAAATTCCTTTATTAGCGGATTACCAACCGGATAAGGATGTAGTACCTACAAACTCCCAAGTATTCCGTGTATATGTAGAGCGTTATCTGACAAGTCTTCCTGTCGTAAATCAAGATTTGGATTTAATTATCAGCCAACTTCAATCCACGGAATATGGTGTTCCCGTCCAGATTTATTTCTTCTCCCGGAATAAAATATGGAAAGAATATGAACGGATCCAGTCGGATATATTCGACCATTTCTTCGCTATGATTCCTAAATTTGAATTGAAAGTATATCAATATTCAGACTAAAGTACGTGTTCGGATTATTTTTCCTATCTTCGTCTCCGGATTGTCTACTTAAAGTTTAAAATCGTATTTATGAGCAAGATACAAGAATGGGTATATAATTTATTAGTTCAAATGGGGTTGATAAGCGAAAATTCCAGTTACCTAGACAATATAGTGATCTTATTACTTATTATAGCCGTCACCGTTGGGATCGATTATAGTTGCCGGTATATTTTCCTAGGTATGTTCAAACGATTAGCGAGGAAGACGAAAAATCAACTGGACGATTTAATCGTGGATCGTAAGATCATTAATAAGATGATGCATATGATCCCGGCCATATTGATTTATATATTGTTACCATTCGCCTTCTCAGCCGAAGAGACACCGAAGATTTTAATAGTACTCCAAAAACTTTGTCAGATTTATATCATAGCGGTTTCTTTAAGGTTTATAAACGCTTCCTTAAATCTGATCCACGAGATCTATAATAAAAAAGATTCCTTTAAGAACAAGCCGTTAAAAGGCTTCATACAGATCTTGCAGGTTACGGTTTTCTTTATTGGAGTGATATTGATTATCAGTATTCTTATCAATAAATCCCCGGTTTCTTTACTGGCCGGATTGGGTGCGTCTGCGGCTATCTTGATGTTGGTCTTTAAGGATACGATCTTAGGTTTCGTTGCCGGCATCCAATTATCCGCCAATGATATGCTCCGGGCCGGAGACTGGATCACGATGAGCAAATATGGTGCGGACGGCACGGTTATCGAGGTGACATTGAACGCCGTGAAAGTAAGAAACTTTGACAATACCATCACGACCATCCCTCCTTACGCCTTAGTAAGCGACGCTTTCCAAAACTGGAGAGGTATGAGCGAATCCCCGGGCCGCCGTATCAAGCGCTCTATCAATATCGATATGAACAGCGTACATTTTTGTACCCCGGAAATGCTAGAGAAATTTCGTAAGATCTCTCTTATCACGGATTACATCGATGGAAAAGAACAGGAATTAGATGAATACAATGAAGAACATCATATCGATAGTTCCATTTGGGTGAACGGACGTAGACAGACAAATCTGGGAGTCTTCCGTGCTTATCTCGTACGTTACCTAAGAAGCCTCCCGGAAGTAAGTAAGGAATTAGTCTGCATGGTAAGGCATCTACAACCGACTGATACAGGTATTCCCATCGAACTTTATTGCTTCTCATCCAATAAGGTATGGGTCGAATATGAAGGAATTCAAGCGGATATATTCGACCATGTACTTGCGGTAATACCGGAGTTTGGGCTAAGCGTATTCCAAAATGTATCCGGGGCGGATTTGAAGAATATCATCATCAAACTTCCCGTCGGCTCACAACCCTCAGAGTGTTTCTAGAAACTCATGTACATGTTTTTCCGGAAATGATAGGAACACTCTAAGATGTCAAAAAAATATCTTAGGTGCATCGGCCGACGATCCTAAGATACTTCGCCAGTGAACCTAAGATACTTTGCCTATGAAATCAGTATCGGTGTAGCCTTACGGCACTAGTGGTGTAGGGTTGTGCCTATACTGGCGTGAGGCTATGCCGATATACGTGTTTGTCACTCTTAAAATTGGAAATAAATAAACGGCTGCACTCCCGCGCTCTTAAACTGAACAACAATGAAAATCGCTATCGCCAATATAGCGGCCTGTATCAATAAAGGGGAACGAGTCACGATTTCCCTCAAGACATCCTCAGAGCGTTTAGGCATAAAATGCAGCACATAACCGATCACCATCAACGCGAACACCCCTTTATATCCTGAGACGAATTGCATGAACACCTCCGGATGAAAATTCGTGAAGATCTGGCTCAGCATCTCTCCCACGGCTTTCATCGAGGTAGCTCGGAACAAGATCCATCCGAAACAAACCACATGGAAAGTAATCAGGACACCTAATACCCGTCGCCAAGGTTTCATCTCGCATCCTAAGGCCTTAAAGCTACTGAAATGCCCCATAATGAACTTATGCGCAGCCAAAGCTATACCATGTAAGGCTCCCCATAAGATGAAACTAATGGAAGCCCCATGCCATAACCCGCCTAGCAACATCGTTATCATCAGATTCATATAGGTACGAATCTTCCCCTTCCGGTTCCCCCCTAAGGATATATACAGATAATCTTTTAACCAAGAGGAAAGGGAGATATGCCAACGACGCCAAAACTCGGTAATCGTAGCCGATTGATAGGGAGAGTCGAAGTTTATATTAAAGCGGAATCCCAACAACAGAGCGATACCGATCGCCATATCCGAATAACCCGAGAAGTCACAATAAATCTGTAGCGCATACCCATAGACACCCAATAAATTCTCCACACCCGTATAAAGCAACGGAGCGTCAAAAATACGATCCACGAAATTCATACTGATATAATCCGAGATAACCGTTTTCTTGAAAAGACCACATAAGATAAGGAACAATCCCTCACCAAACTCAGATCGCGTCACCGTAGGATTCTTATACATTTGAGGGATAAAATCCCGGGCACGAACGATTGGCCCGGCAACCAGTTGAGGAAAGAACGATACATAGAAAACATAATCGATCCAACGGCCGAGAGGTTGGATTCGTCCCCGATAAACATCTATCACATAGCTTATACTCTGGAAGGTAAAGAAAGAGATTCCTACCGGAAGGAAGATGTTCATCTTAAGCCATTCTCCCCCGGCGGCCATAGTAAACAGTTCGCCTAGGAAATTGAAATACTTGAAATACCCCAGCATACCTAGGTTTATGCAGAGACTAAGCGTAACGAATAATTTACGTTTTAATACCGATGTCGTATGCGAGATACATTGCGCTATCAAGAAATCGGAAGTAGCCGTAAATACCAGCAGCCCGAACCAAAGTCCACTACTTTTATAATAGAAATAAAGGGAAAACAATGTCACATAAATAATACGAGCCAACGTATGTTTCCTTAGCGACATATAAATCATCAGGAAACCGATAAACAAGAAGAAGAACAACCCGCTACTAAACAAGATCGGGGCATTATGATGATACGTCAGGATATCTCCCAGTTTCTCCCACGTGAATTGATGATTACTAAGCCAATCTCTAAGTATATTATATTCCATATAAAATTCTTATCGGTTATTATATGATTCCATGAACGCCCTAAACAAAAGCGTTCCTTGTTCTTGATACCCTTCTTTCGTAAAGTGAATCCGATCCCGTCCCATCAAACGAGAACTATGCCATTTGCGGCACGAGTTTTTCCCTCCTGTCGTAGTGAATAAATCCCAGCAAGCGACCTCTTCTTTCTTCGCTACATTCCGGATAGCACGGGCAGCCCGCTCGGTATTATCATTACGCACATACGTTCGCTGTTTACCCGACCGGACTCTCCTATAACATTCCGGAGGAGTCGTCAGTAAGATTGCCGTATTAGGTAACTCCTTCTTGACTAACGCCAAGAAAGCCTCTATCTGACCGGAAAACTCATCGGTATTAAAACGTCTGCCAAACGTCTCGTTGGTTCCCATAGAGATGATTAATAAGGACGGTTTTAATAAAGCCAACTGACGTACATAAGCCTCGTCCGTATAATTCACATACATTGCCCCATTCACTCCGATGGAATGGTATAAGATACCCCTGCCTCCATTCTTCAGTGTCAGGCCATAATATAAATTCGTAAAGGATGAGGCCGGACGCAATGTATTCGTGCCCTCTTTCCGTCTCGTACTCTGCAATTGTAGAGTATCGGTCAAGCAGGAGATCCGGAAAGTGTCGGCTAATACACCGGGAACACATACGGTATCCGCACGGAATGTTTGGACCGAGTCTTTCAAAGCCCCGGCAGGAAGCATGGGCATCGACTTCTCCCCTCTATATAAGATCGCCTCATTAAACTCGTATCCGGCACCATTATTCGGGGTTATCACGACATCCAGATTAATCGAGGGGGAAACAGACTTAATCCCGATCCCACCGATCCCTATCGGGGTTTTCCGGACATGCTGAATACAACGTCCGGCAATCCAATCCTTAGCGACGGATTTGATAAAATAATCATCCGGCTCGTTGGTCTTGCTCAACTTAAAAGGAGCGATCCAGCCTCGTCCGGCATTCCCGAACGCCTGTTGGAAAAGGCGCATGACACGACCGCTTAAATGTCCGGCTTGGATATGCGAATCCCCCAACTGGACGATCGTGATAGCCGTATCTTTCCCTGCACGCAACGAATCCAGTTCATTGAAAAAATTATTCCACGCCTTACTAGAATCCGGTAAGATCAACGTATCTTTTCCCACTTTCATAGAATAAGATAAAGGAGGCAACGCTACAGTATCCCGAACCGCCAAACTATCAAGAGATACATCCCCGTTTATTCCGGCTTTAGGTTTCGGAACAGAGAAGCCCATGATCACTCCTAAAACAACCAGACTAATTAACCACTTTCTCCGCTTCATCATAAAAATCTTTTTCTGATAATAACGCTTTCAGCAAGGCATCGGCAATCTCCCGTCCACCCCTGAAGCTTAAATGCGTATAATCCTTACTAGCCCAGTTTAATTCTACGAAACGGACCATACTATTCTCTCCTCCCATGGCACCGAATACATTCCAGAAAGGAACCCCTGCCTTTTTAGCAGCTTGCCTTTGCGCATGCAGCAAGGCTAACACGGCTGGCATCGTCTCGAATTCGCCATCGTCTTGACGGCTTCTGTCCGACACCCCCAACATCAATATATCAGCTTCCGGAAAACAAAGTTGTATATGGTTAATGACCTTTACCATCCGGCTACTATACCATCCATAATTCATCACGCTATCGCTCACGACATTCAACCCATACTGCAAGACAATCAAGTCATACGGACGGATCTTATTCAATGCTTGGCAACGGGAGACATCCAATCGCTCCAATATCATACCCGAGTTTCCCCGAAGAGAGAAATTATCGACCACGACACCTGAATGATCCTCCATAGCGACCCCTAATGCCCGGAACTCCGGAGTATTCTTAAAAGTGAAATCCGCTTCGGTGAACATCCCTTCCAACTCGTATTGGGTTACGATCGATGTGGCGGGAAGCATCTCTTGTAGGGTATCGGCGGAAGCGTTGCAAACCAAGCGCATCTCCGTATTCTTATTCTGCTCATAAATCAGTTTCAAAGAAGAGAACGTCTGGAGCTCCGGATAACGCTTAGTCGTCTTCACATGGATAGAGGCGTTCTCCTCGTTTGCCTCGAACATCATCCCGGATAAAGTATATCCATGCTCATGATCTGTCAGCATAGACCAAGTAGTCCATCCGGAGGCACGTTGCTCCACGGTTGGACGGAACTGTGCCGCTACGGATGTGACCGGTACAAAACCAACACCCCGCCCCCCAAATTCCTTTTGCATCCCGGAACGGAAATCGGCCACCATAATATCTCCTTCGATAAAAGAATCTCCAAGGAAGGCCACACGTACCGGACGATTCAATTCCCGCCTGTTTTTTAAGGCGGCGAAAAATCGTTGCAAACCGATATGTCCAAGAGAATAGTCCTCGATATGAGCCCCCAGCGAATCCGCCCCTTGAACAGCATAGACCGCTTTGTATAACGAATCACGAAGGGCCAAAGCCGCAGAATCTATTCCGGCGGAACGCATGATAGAATCCCTTAATGCTACCGAATCTACTTGAAGGGTGTCCGCTTGTTCCAATTGTTGTTTCAAAGAATCCAAGGAGAGCTTTTCCTCTTTCACCTTGAAATCCGATAAAAGATCTACCTTTTTGATCTTATACCCGAACAATGTATCCGGAAGGCTATATAAACCAAAGCTCATCAACAACGTCAGCGACAGTAACGCTAACACTCTACCCAAATTATTATCTTTGTTCATCTAACTTTTGCTTATAAGGGGACAAAGATAGACAAGTTTACCTACCCGGAAATAATCTTCGGACAAAAAATAACCTTAAATTATCCGTTCAGGGTGGATCATCCCTTAAACGTAAGTTGAGACAAAAAGAGATGCAATAACGAAGGCTCCAGCAGCATTGGGAAAATCAATCCATAAATAGCCCCGTAGAAATGGGCATTATGATTTATGTTATCTCCTGTTTGTTTCGCCATATACTGGCAATAGGCCAGATATAGCAAGCCGAATACGATTCCGGGGACAGGCAGCACGGCGAAAAACAAGATCTTTCCCCAAGGATCAAGGAATATAGAGGTAAATAGAACCGCCGATACCGCTCCAGACGCACCGATAGAGACATAATACGGATCATTACGTCGTTTTATCAAATCATAAAGCGAAGCCACGATCATTCCCCCGAAATAAAAAGCCAGATAAGCCCCACTGCCGAATCCCATATATCGAAACGTTCGTTCAATATAGAGACCAAATGACCAGAACGTGAACATATTCACTAGCAAATGTGTCATATCCGCATGGATAAATCCATGTGTCACGATACGATAATATTCATGATTCCGGATCGTACGATATGGGATAAACGCTAATTTCATAAATAACTCCCTATTACTAAAACAGATAAAAGAGAGAACCACTGTTATTCCAATAATCAAATAAGTAATCATATATTCTATTATTTTTCTGATGAGCCACAAAGCAAAGCATAAATTCCGGTTTATACAAATATCAGGTATATATTATCTAAGCCAAAGGAAAAACAAGAATCCCCAAAGAAAAACAGATAACAGTAAAACCAAAGGCTTCAAAACTTTATCGCAAAAATAGCTCCTTACTTTCTTTCGATAAGGAATATTTTCCACTGCGATAACACGATTCACCTTATTCGTCCTATCAAAATAGGAAGAATATAGAATCAATATATAAAAACCGAATATTTGCAAAAGAAATAGGATGGAGACTAATGGCTTTTCATATCTTTTCTGTTTCTCTTCTATTTTAAATTGCTTTAAGTCAATCTCTTTTATAACCCGAATCAATGTTTTCTTTTCTTCCAATATTAAAGAATCTAGATTCTCTGAAAAAGAAGAATCTAGACTTTTTAAATTCTCATAGTACCGGACCATACTATCAATTCTATTTCTTTCTGTATTCAAAGAACTCAATTTCATACTTTCAGCAGTCATATCTATATATGATATAGAAAAAGGGAAAAGTAAGAAAGCTAAAGACAACACATTACCACTAATAACAACAAATGTTTTATTCAAGCCTCTGTTTAGTTCCTTCCAAAAAATATTTGTCAAAAAGAACACACTAAGCTGTATAATACAAGCAATACATAAAGTACGTATGGTATACCCCACTAATTGCAGCCAATTCTCCATCGCTTCTACATCTACAGTAATACCAAAGAGGGTCACCGCATAAATCAATGTTATAACTATCATTAATCTATGTTCTTTCTTTAATCCAAGTACCAGATCAAACATTCTTTCCCACATACTATCCTTATATTTTTTCGCCAAAGATACAAAGATTGCTTTAAGCACATGGTATATAATAAAAAAGTGGATAAGCCTTTTCTCATATCCACTTTTTATTTGTTACTTGAATAAGAAGCTATTTCTTGCTATCGATTACCAATAACGGAGTATCGGTGTGGAATAACATCTTTCTCGCGATCGAAGGATTGAACATCCGGGCTAGGATATTACGGCGATATGTGCTTAGGGCTATAACATCAATTTGTTTATCACGAACAAATTTCTCGATGGCTAACAGCAAGTCACCATCGGCTAGAACCGTATGGGAAATATGGGCATGTGGATATTGTTTTTTGAAATATTCACGAACGCCCGTTAAACGAATCTCATTCCATTCATCATTACTGGTAGAGATATTGAATAGATGGATATTAAGATCAAAGCCTTTGATGATTTCCATAAACTCGTCAAACGCAACCAAATCTCTCTGGTTAAACGATGTAGCGAAAGCGATATTCTTAGCGTCTCTCAAATCCGTGAAAGGAACATTCTCCGGTATCGCCAATACAGGAACCCGGTTTACCTCGATTACCTCTCCGGTCACGCTACCGATCAGATCCATATCTTTTTGGCTCTTACCTCTCGTTCCCATCACGATCAATGTCGGATGATACTCCTTGCTATAGGCGATGATCTCCTCTTCCGGCAAGCCTTCACGTAATACATAATCGTATTTTACCTTTGGTAATTCACCAGAGGACATCTTCCGGTTGATATGCGTACAAATATTCTCCATATCGATACGGACACGTTGTAAGATATGCTGTACGGATTCCTCCTCGTTTACTTGGTAAGCCAAAGTATCTCCCATCGGGATAGCGGATGGAAAATAGGGGCTGAAATAGGCGTGCATGATCATCACCTCCGCACCTACCGCATGAGCGTAATTAATTCCCAACTCACAAGCCTTGGCGGAATAATCCGAGAAATCAATCGGGATCAGAACTTTCTTGACCGCATTAACCTTCGCCTCTTCCTCCTTTGGTTCCTCAAACCACTTATTGTCTTCAATAATGCGTAAAGCATGCGGTAAATCACTCTCCTTAATACGCACACGCACTCCTGCCGAAACGACCGGCTGAATCTGGTTTACATTATGTATATAGACCTCTATGCCTTCTGTTTCGAGGATTGTCTTGAGAATCTGGGCTTTCTCGAACGTGTGGATAGCCAATGTCACTAATTTATCTTCCATACTCAATACATTTTTATAGATGAAACAATCGGGATTTATGAATTGTTGAATATAAAAAAATCCCAAAGCGTTCTTTCATTTAGCTATGGGATTTTTTATACGAATGAATTTCTCTTACGCTTTTTGTGCTTCGGCATCCTGACTCTCGGCCAGTATCTGCAAAGCACGCTCGAAAATAGTCGTGTCATCTAAAACAACCAACCCTCCGTCCGGACCGGGCTCGATATGGAAACCACAACTCCGTCCATCTTGAAAATTATGTCCACCGAAATAGTTACGAACTGTCTCTACCTTTAATCCCAGCTCATCGGCGATGCGTTGTGTACTTCCGTCAGGTAACGAATCTTTAATTCTTCTCAGTTCGTTAAATGTAATCGTCTTTGTCATGGCTTTCTTATTTTGAAGGTTAATACTTTTGTTTAATATTATGGCACTAACTTAGTCATTTAATAGCATTGAAACAAATTATTATTGAGAAAATGAGCTGAAAACAAATATGCTTTACGACATACTTAACGAAAATCTCTTATATTAAGCACGATACCAATTGCTCATTAAATAGGGCTATTAAAAGGATGGTCAACCAAATCGCATAGGTGATCCAGCGTTTCCGGATATCCGAGTAAATGGCCTCCGGACATACCCAAGAATCTGCCGGAATCAATTTAGGCCTTATATAGTGGTATAACAGATATACAAGATACCCGAATAGCAGACCGGATAAAGCTCCCGGAATAATATCCGTGATAAAATGCACTCCTAAATAAATACGAGTATAGGAAGTCAAAATCGCCCAAAAGAAAATAGTCCATCCGAATAGTTTATTCCTGAAGATCAGCGCCATCAAGGTCGCAAAGCCGAAAGCATTCGCCGCATGGCTGGAGATAAATCCATACATACCGCCCCGATAACCGAACACCACCCTTACCTGATCCATAAAGTCAGGGTGATGAGTCGGACGGAAACGGGTGAAGATGGGTTTACAAACATGCGAAGCGAACTGGTCGCATAACGTGATCGTCAAGACAATGGCCAATAAGATCAACAACCACTCCTTCCAGTTCTTCTTATAGCACAATACCACCAATATAAAAAAGGCTAACGGTAGCCAAACCGCCTTGCCTGAATAGATCCACATAAAGTGATCTAAAAAAGCGGAGTCGCTACCGTTAAGCATAAAGAACGCATCACGTTCCCAAACCAATAATTGTTCTAGCATGTATCAGATTTTTTCTATGTCTTTACTAGGCATCCATCCTACGTTCCCGTCCTCAAGCTCGATCTCGCTCCATTCGCCGAGCGTGCTCTTCACGGTCACGTTCGTTCCCTCGTGTAATACGAAAAGATCCGTACCGCTAGCGTCAGGCGAGCTTTTCACCGTAACGGTCGGGGCGAATACGATAGCGTGTTTACGGTTTATCATCTCATCCTTCTGGTCGCTGGCGAATATATTGGCAAAAACAACCATGATAATAAATAGGACACCCAAATAGAAACCGATCTTCTTCAAGCGTACCCAACGAGAGAAAAAGAACAAGATCAAGCAACCGATAAACAACAGGAAGCACACGATACCTGTCTTCGCCCAAGAGTCTGCGGAACCGAGGTTCTCCACGCTCTTAAACCATTTGACCAAGAAGAAATCACCAACCGGCTCAATCTTATCGATGGTCTTCTGACGGGCCATCTGTAAATTGAAGCGAGCATCGCTATCACCCGGATCCAGCAGAAGACAACGTTCGTAGTTCAATATAGCCGGAGCGATCTTACCCGCCTTATAATAGGTATTTCCCAAATTATAATAAACGGCGGCAGACTCGCCATTGCTCTTCAAGATTCCCTCATATAGCTCGATCGCCTTTGCGTAATCTTCTTTCGTGTAAGCGACCTCGGCCTCCTTCAAGGCGGTATCTTGCGCATAAGCAGATCCTATCAGACATAGAGTCAATAAGAAAAACAATACCTTTCTTAAATTTATAGTCATCTTCATCTTCTTACTTTTTAATTGTATTCTCCATTTTACCAATAGCGTCTACCGTCAGCTCATACAACTTATCCATAGCGTCCGACGCTTGGGACGGAGCGTAACGAGCGAACTCACAAGTATTCAAGATATCCATGAACTCATTCGTCAAGGATTCGTCTACACCGTATTTAGCCAATTCTATCTCTACGTTATCCTTGGTCAGATCGGATTGCGGGATACTCAGCTTATCGCTCAAATAGCCCCACAACGCACGCAGCACCTCGTCGTAGAATTCTTCCTTCTTATTCTCTTTCATCAGCTTGCCAGCGTTCTTCAGACGTCTAACCGCCATCTTGTTCGCCTTCTTGGTACGAACCAAGGCGATGTCGGCGTTTTCCTTCACCTGCTTACGATAAATAAAGAAGAATACGATAAACAAGATAGCTGGTACGATATAGCAAAGATAATACATAAAGGAACCGAAGAAAATACCATCACCTCCCTCGATAAAGGAGAAATCTTTCGTCTTCAAGTAACGGATATCCTTGCCTAAGTATTTCACGCTCTCTTTATTACTAAAGTTCGATACGACCGGGGAAGAACCGCTACCGCCCTTACCTTGCTCCACATGCAACTTATAAGGCTCGGACTTGATGGTCTTGTACGAACCGGACTTGATATCGAAATAGGAGAAAGCGATCGCCGGGATCTCGAAATCACCTGCGTAACGGGGTATCGCCATATATTCGATCGTCTTGCTTCCACTGACACCGGCGGTCGTGGTCTTGATGTCCATCTCTACTTTCGGATCGTAGACATCGAAATCGTTCGGGAAAACCACTTCCGGATTCTTCACCAACTTCACGTTTCCGTTACCCGTGATTTTCACCTTTATGGTTACAGCCTCGTCTGTCTTGACGTTGTTCGAGCTGATATCAGCCGTCATGGAGAACGTACCTACGGCACCGGAGAAAGAAGCGGGCTTACCGGAGGGCAAAGGCTTCACGTCGATAGTAACCGGAGAAGTGGTCAACACCTTGCTCACATCCCGATACGAGTCGAAAAAACTATCGAAGATGCTACCGCCGCCCGCTTGTTGCATACGGACACGCACCACGGCATCATACTTTCCACCTTCGATCGTGATCTTACCGGAACGTTGGGGATACAGGATCACTTGACGCATTACGGCCGACTGGTAGTTACGCCCGTTGTAGTTTTCCAAGGTCAGTTGTTTCTCTTGCGGCAACTCAACCTCTTGTACCAAGAAACCCTCGAACTCCGGATATTTCAATCCCGTAATCGAGAAATTTTCCAAGGAATAGACCTTGAAAGTCACCAAGAAACCTTCTTGCTCGAACACGCTTCGTTTGGATACGTCCATCTTCACGAACAGCCGATCGTTAGAGATCGCCCCGCTCGCCGTCGTTGTCTCCGCCTCTTGCTTACCCGCCTTATCAGCAGGAAGCACCTTGATGGCCAAGCCATTCGATGTATAATTAGAGCCGTTCACCTTGATCGTTGCCGGAGCGATATTAAACGTACCTTCCTTCTTCGGCATCAAGACATACGTATACGTAACGGTTGTCTCGCTGGTACTCTTCCCGTTCACCCAGCTACTGCTATAGGAGGTGGATTGGGAGGGACCCATTAATACGTCAAAGTCTGGCATCTCCTGTACTCTCAAATCCCTGCCTTCGGCATTGACGGTGAAAGTCAAGCGAAACTGCTCTCCCATTACCACCGCTTGGGGCGCCGAGGCCTTGAAGGTCACATCCGCGGCCTTTGTCGCCACCCCTACCGTTAACATCAGGATGAATAAGAAAATTAATTTCCTCATTGTGTATCTCATTTTTTCGTTAATTATCCAGTTTACCACTCCTTCTCGGTCTTCCGGCGTTGTTGCTGCTGCATCTGCGCCTTCTTCACCTTCTCTTGGGTGTCTTTCTCGTCTTGCAGGAAGGCGTCCAACATCTGCTGGGCATTGTCCTTGCTCATTTGCTCGTTGGATTGCTGTTGCTCTTGGGTCTTATCCTGCTTCTGGTCGTCTTGCGGCTGTTGTTGTTGCTGTTGCTGCTGATCGTCCTTCTGATCCTTGTTCTCCTGCTTGTCGTCGTTCTGTTGATCTTGGCTCTGATCCTGATTCTGCTGATCCGACAGCAGTTTCTGGGCCAAGGCCAAGTTATAACGGGTCTCGTCATCTTTCGGGTTCAAGCGAAGCGATTGCTTATACACCTCCACGGCCTTGCCGTAATCCTTGTTCTGCATGAAGATATTCCCCATATTATGATACACCTCCGACAAGCGTGCCTTCCCTTCCGGCGTAGCCACCATCTTCTCCCCTTGCCCGGCGATCAATTGATATTGCTCGGCGGCCTCGGGGAACTTGCCTTGCTTGTATAGGGAATTCCCCAGATTATAGGTTCCTTCCGTAGAGCGGGGATTCACCTCCAAGCTCTTGCGATAAGCGATCTCGGACTCGGTGTATTTCTCGCTCTCATAAAGCTTATTCCCCTCACGCACGTTCTTCCGTTCCGCTTTCTGGGCAGAGACCGCCCCAGCGCTGAGCGCCAAGACCGATACCCATATCATAGATTTATATATACGTCTCATCACTTCGTCGAATTAAGAGAATAATTTTACTTTCCTAAATATATGGTTCTTACGATCCAAGGTCATGAAATCGGCGATCAAGAGGAACAAAGCTATCCAAGCGAAAATCTGGAACTGCTCGTCATACTCGGAATAGACCTTGCTATCCAGCTCCGTCTTGTTCATTTTCTCGATTTCTTTCTGAAGGGCTTTCAAGGCGGAGTTCGTATTGTCCGCACGTACGTACATACCGTTTCCGGCGGCGGCGATCTCTTGACCCATCTGCTCGTTCAGCTTCGTGATCACCACGTTTCCGTCCTTATCCTTCATATAATTATTGCTTCCTTGGATGGGGATCGGAGAACCTTTCGGATCACCCATTCCCACGATGTTCACGTGGATGCCCTTCTCGGCGGCGGCTTTGGCGGCACCGATAGCGTCGTCCTCATGGTTCTCGCCGTCGGTGATCAAGATGATCGCCTTATCGGTCGTCTCGTCCGGGGTAAAGGAACGGGCGGCCAAGTTGATGGCGGCACCGATCGCCGTACCTTGCGTAGAGACCATCGACGGGTTGATAGAGGACAAGAACATCTTGGCGGAGATATAATCCGAGGTGATCGGCAACTGCGTGAAAGCGTCGCCGGCGAACACGATCAAGCCTACCTTATCATTCGTAAAGCCGTCCGTCAATCGGGATAGCATCTGTTTGGCCTTATCCAAACGGTTGGGCGACACGTCCTCGGCCAACATGGAGTTGGATACGTCCAGACACACCATGATCTCTACTCCCTGACGCTTCACCGTCTCCAGTTTCGAGCCGAATTGAGGCCCCGCTATAATAAAGATAACCATGGTAATGGCTCCGAACAACAGCCAAAACTTCAGATGCTGGCGCTTGGTCGATACCTCGGGCATCAACTCGGCCAACAACGTAGGGTTACCGTATTTCTTTATCGCTTTCTTCTTCACGATCATGGTGTACACGTAGAACGCCACCAACGCGGGAAGGAGAAAAAGCAAATATAAAAAGTCCGGATGCGCAAATCGAAACATAAGCCTTTTATCTTTATGGTATATTTCTCAACAATGTATTTCTCAATAAGATCTCCACCAGCAACAGGGCGAACACCAGCAAGGCCCAGTTCTTATACTCCTCCTGCTTCTTGCTGTACTCTTGTACGCTGATCTTGGTCTTCTCCATCTGGTCGATCTCGGAATAGATCTCCTTCAGGCTGGCGTTGTCCGTAGCACGGAAATATTGCCCTCCCGTGGTAGAAGCGATCTGCTTCAACGTAGCCTCGTCGATCTCCACCGGGATATTCTGGTACTGCACGCCGAATGCGGTCTGGAACGGATACGGCGCCATGCCTTTCGTTCCGACTCCGATCGTATAGACACGCACGCCGAACGTCTTGGCGATCTCGGCAGCGGTAACCGGAGCGATCTCGCCGGCGTTGTTCGAACCATCGGTCAGAAGGATAATCACCTTCGACTTAGCGTGGCTGTCCTTAATACGGCTCACGGCATTCGCCAAGCCCAACCCAATTGCCGTTCCGTCTTGGATCATACCGCTTTGGATATCCTTGAAGAGGTTCAGCAAGACCGTATGATCGGTTGTCAACGGGCATTGCGTAAAGCTCTCAGCAGAAAAGACCACGAGACCGATGTTATCGTTCGGACGGCCGTTGATGAACGACGCAGCCACATCCTTCGCCGCCTCCAAGCGGTTCGGTTTCAAGTCTTGCGCCAGCATACTCCCCGAGATATCCATCGCCAACATGATATCGATACCTTCCGTGGAAGAATTGGACCAACTATTCGTGGATTGCGGACGGGCCAAGATCACGATCAGCAGCGCTACCGCTACCATACGCAACACGAAAGGCACGTGACGCAAGTACACGATCCATGATACCGCTCCCGGCGCCTCGAACGCCTCCGACGAGGAGACCTGCAAGCTGGCCTGACTCTTGCTCAGCTTGTAGACATACCATCCGATCATCGGGATGAGCAACAACAATAAATATAAATAATTAGGATTCGCAAATACCATCTCTTAATCCTTTAAATTAGTTGTATCGTTCGTAGACTTGGGCTGATAGCGTGTCAAGTCGTCTTGACACGGGGCTACCGGCTCATTTGACAGAGGGCTGTCAACGGCTTTGACAGCAGGCTGTCGCTCCTCTTGACCCGAGGCTGTCAGCTCATCTGACAGGGGACTGTCAACCAGCTCCACCATCTCCTCCTCCTTCGTCTGGTTCACGAACAAATACGCGTTCATCATACTCAAATCATTCTCATCCGGCAGCGGGTTCATCTTGGCGAATTTCACGAAGTCGGCCAATTGCAGAATCTGCCTCAAGTTTTCGTACACGCTCTGCGCCTCGGAGTTCTTGCGGATCAGGTCCAAGATCTCACCGGAAGTCATCTCCATGGCATTGATACCGAAACGTTCCTCGATATACTTACGCAGCGTATCCGTGATCAAGGTGTAATACTCCTTGCTTCGTCCTTGCTGCCAGAGTTTCTGTTGCTTGATCTCGTCCAGTTCCTTGATGGCCTGCTCGTGAGGCGGGAGCTTCGGCTCCTCTTTCTTGAATGGTATCAACGACTTCTTCGCACGGATCCGTTTCACGATATAGGCGATCACGCAAATCAAGAACAGGGCCAGCAAGATCCCGTAAATGATCGGATAATAATCGGCCCATACGAAAGGCGGCTTCCATACGGTCTTGATGTCGTTGAACTCCTCCGGCTTGTCTGCGTTCACGGGAATCGTGGAGACCTTCAAGGCGACTTGGTTGGAATATACGGTATCCACCCCGTCTATCACCTTCAACGGAGGTAACAGATAGAGTGACGAATCAAACGAGGTAATCAATACATCCTGCTTGATAACGAGCCGGTCGTTCTCGATCTCCGTAGAGTCCGCCTTGGAGAGATTCAGTACCTCCACACCCGTCATCAAGGTATCGTTCGGGATCACGATCTGCACGGGGCGATCCTTATCCGCCGTTACCGTAAGGTGCAAGGTAGTCTGCTCTCCGATCAATATGGCGGCCGAGTCTATAGCGACATCGATCAACGGCCTTTGCGCATATGCCCTTCCCCCCGCAAGGGAAGCGGCGGCGACCAGAAACAGGATACTTTTCTTTATCAATTTCATCTGCTTGCTTTAATTACGTTTGTCAAAAAGAGCAATCAATGCTTTCACATAATCATCCTCGGTACGGACAGAGACGGAGTCTACACGGCATTTCTTGAACGTATCGCTCATCTTCGCCTGCCGTTTCTCCCACCATTCCTTATAGGCCGCACGCACACGGGCGGAGGAACTGTCTATCCATTGCTCCTTCCCGGTCTCGGCGTCCTTGATCTTCATAAGGCCTACGGCGGGAAGCTCGGTCTCACGACGGTCGTACACCTGAATGGCTACCATGTCATGCTTGCGGTTGGCCACCGTCAAGGCGTCCTTGAAACCCTCCTTGTCAATAAAATCGGAGATGAGGAAAGCCGTGCAACGCTTCTTGATGGCGTTGGTCAAGTATTTCAACACTTGGCTGATATCCGTCCTCGTCTCCTCCGGATGGAAATCGATCAGCTCCCGGATAATATATAAGATATGTTTCTTTCCTTTCTGGGGCGGGATAAACTTCTCGATCTTGTCCGAGAAGAACACCACGCCGATCTTATCGTTGTTCTGTATCGCCGAGAAAGCCAAGGTAGCGGCGATCTCGGTGATCACCTCCTTCTTCATGACGTTGACGGAGCCAAAGTCACGGCTACCGGACACGTCGATCAGCAGCATCACCGTCAGCTCACGCTCCTCCTCGAACACCTTGACGTAGGGGCGGACGTAGCGGGCGGTGACGTTCCAGTCGATATCCCGGATATCATCGCCGTATTGATATTCCCTTACCTCGCTGAACGCCATACCACGGCCCTTGAAAGCCGAATGGTACTGGCCGGCGAAGATGTTACGGGAAAGACCACGGGTCTTTATCTCGATACGGCGGACCTTTTTTAATAATTCACTTGTCTCCATTTAAGGAACTTCTACTTTATTCAAGATCTCGCTGATTACCTCCTCTGAAGTCAAGTTGTTCGCCTCGGCCTCATAACTCAAGCCGATACGATGGCGCATCACGTCGTGGCATACCGCACGGATATCCTCCGGGATCACATAGCCCCTACGCTTGATGAAAGCGTACGCACGGGCGGCCAACGCCAAGTTGATAGACGCACGAGGGGAAGCGCCGAAAGAGATCATGTTCGCCAAGTTCGGCAAACCAGCCTCAGCCGGAAAACGGGTAGCGAAGACGATATCCACGATGTAACGCTCGATCTTCTCGTCCAAATAAACCTCACGAACCACGTTACGGGCGTCGAGGATCTCCTCTTTCGTCAAGATCGGCTTGATCTCCGGACGTTCTCCGGATATATTCTGGCGTATGATTAATTTCTCTTCCTCCTTCTTCGGATAATTGATGATCACCTTCAACATGAAACGGTCTACCTGCGCCTCAGGCAACGGGTACGTACCCTCCTGCTCGATCGGGTTCTGGGTAGCCATTACCAAGAAAGGCTTCGGCAACTTGTAGGTATGCTCGCTGATCGTGACCTGACGCTCCTGCATGGCCTCCAACAAGGCACTCTGTACTTTCGCCGGGGCACGGTTGATCTCGTCCGCTAACACAAAATTAGCGAAGATCGGGCCTTGCTTTACCTGGAACTCTTCGCTTTTCTGACTGTAAATCATCGTACCGATCACATCGGCCGGAAGTAAGTCCGGGGTGAACTGGATTCGGCTGTATTTAGCGTCGATCAACGACGACAATGTTTTAATGGCAAGTGTCTTAGCCAAACCCGGCACACCTTCCAACAGGATATGTCCGTCCGAAAGCAAACCGATCAACAAGGATTCAACCAAATGCTTTTGTCCGACGATTACTTTGTCCATACCCATCGTAATCATGTTCACAAACGAGCTTTTACTTTCAATTCGCTCATTCAACTCACGAATGTCTACTGTCTGACTCATAAGATTTATTCTATTATATTGTTATTATATTGTCCCAATTTTACGTTGATTTTTTAGGATGCACAAAATTAGAAATGTTAAATTCGTATCCTTCACTTTTGCAGTTAAATAATACTAACCAACACTTCCTCGTTTTGTTTTATTTTACTTAAAAAAGGGGGATTTCTCTTACTCCCCGGCAAGTATCTCTGTTTGTAGGGCGGCGGCTTTCTCCCGCGACTCACGGCTCTTGGCATCGATGCCATACGATTCCGGTGCGGGTATCTCGATCACGGTACCGATCGGGACGTTGTTCGGGTCTTTTATAACAGCCTTATTATGTTGGTAAATATACACCCAGAATAATTTATTGCCATAATATTCCAAGGCGATCACGGTGAGGCGGTCGCCATGCTTGATCTTCACCTGCCCCAATGGTTTTGGCGCCGGTTCCACATAAGGCTCCGGTTCCGTATGCGGGGTCTTCTCCGCTACCGAGTCCGGATGAAGCATCCAAGCTGATTCTTGAACCGTGTCCTTGGCCGTATTCTTGGCTTCCGTTATCACCTCTTCTTGGGCAGGCGCCGGTTTCCAATTATTTCTTCCCAGATAGAAGAATACAGAGATTACGATTATCAAAAAGGCGACGATCATTAATACCCCCTTTTCCTCCGGTTTCCTACGGGCTTGCTCTTCCGGTCTCTCTGGTATGGGAGATGGCTCCGCGGGCGGTTCCGGTTCCAATCCACGTTCCGGTTCAGATACCGATGACGGCTCCGGATCAAACGCTTGCTCTGGCTCAGGCAATGGTTCAGGTTCAGGTTCTAGTATCGGTTCGGGCTTCTCTTTGGGCTGAGTATTTGCCAAAGGGATTTCCTTATCCGGCATTACCTCCTCCACGGACTCGTCTTCCGTTTCCTTCTCCTCTACGGACTCATCCATGTCCGAGAAATCCACGTTCTCGTTGATCTCTGTCGTCTCAAAGATAGAGAAAGGCTTGTTTACCTGTTCCCGCAGGTCTTTATCCGGCAGGAAAGAGAATTTATAATGTTCGGGGATCAAGAAACGTTCACCGGTATTCACGTGGATACTCTCCCGCTTCTCCACAGAGATAATCTTGAAAGTACCCAAGCCCTTTACTTTTACGATCTTATCCGTATAGACCCCTTCGGATACCACCGAGATAAAATCTCTCAAGAAACGCTCTACCTCTCCTCTGTCCTTGCCGGTACGCTCCGATAATAAACCGGCTAAATCTTGTATATTCAGCCGGTTATTCATGATCACCCAATTCCTTTAAACGATTCTTCACGGTCGTTCCGGGCTTGAACACGGGAACTAATTTAGGGGGAACCAGATATCGCTTCCCGTTCGCCGGATTCACGGAAATACGTTCCGCTTTCTTTTTCACCTCGAACTGGCCGAAGCCTTGCAGATAGATCGTATCGTTATCCACTAATTTCGAACTTACGACGGAACTGAGCGCAGAAAGCATGTCGGATACCTCCTTCGAGGTCCAATCCATGCGATTCGCCAATTCCGTTATAAGTTCCTTGTTTTTCATATCTAATTCCATAACAGTTCGTGCTGCTATATTAGTTATTTTTTCGTTAACCGACAAATATATTGACAGTTTTTACATCAATTCAACACTTTACCATACAGATCAAACGCTTGTGCGTCAATCACCTTTACTTGGTAAAAGCTACCCGGACTCAAGGGAGTATCCTTGGAAATCAATATTTCCGGATCTACCTCGGGCGAGTCGTATTGCGTACGTCCCACGTAGAAATCCTCCTCCTCCCGGTCTACGATCACCCGAAAGGTCTGCCCTACTTTCGAGGCGTTCACGTCGGCGGAGATGCCTTCTTGCACACGCATCAAGTAATCCAGTCGGTCTTGCTTCACCTCCTGCGGGATCTCGTCTTTATAATGCTGATAAGCATAGGTACCCTCCTCATGGCTATAAGCGAAAGCGCCCATACGCTCGAAACGGATATCTTTCACGAAGCGGATCAACTCCTCGAAATCCTGTTCCGTCTCGCCGGGATGACCCACCATCAAGGTGGTGCGTAGATGAATGCCCGGCACTTCCCGGCGCATACGCTCCAACAGCTCATAGGTCTCGGCCTTCGTGATATTGCGGCGCATCATCTTCAACATCGGGTCGCTGATATGCTGGAGGGCGATGTCCATATACTTGCAAACGTTATCACGCTCACGCATCACCGGCAACAGGTCATAGGGGAAATGAGACGGATACCCGTAATGCAAACGAATCCACTCCACGCCCGGGATGTCGGATACCCGCTCCACCAGTTCCGGCAAGGCCATTCGCTTATAGCGATCGAGGCCATAAAACGTAAGATCTTGGGCGATCATCTGGAATTCTTTCACGCCTTGCGCGACCAAGCCACGAACCTCGTCTACAATCTCGTCCATCGGACGGGATTGATAAGCCCCGGTTATGATCGGGATCGAGCAGTAAGAACAAGTACGGTTGCATCCCTCCCCAATCTTCACGTAAGCGTAGTGCCTCGGGGTGGTGAGCACACGCTCGGTAGCCAGCTCTTGATGGTACGACTTGCCCAGATCGGAGATCAACTCCTTCCAATTGAATTTCCCGTAGAAACGATCTACCTCGGGAAGTTCCTTCTCCAGATCTTTCAAGAAACGCTCCGACAAGCACCCCATCACGAAGAGCTTCCCGATCCGTCCTTTCTGCTTTTGCTCGCCCAGCTCGAGGATCATATTGATCGATTCCTCTTGAGCGTCGCCGATGAAACCGCAGGTATTCACCACCACGATCTCGCCATTGATCTTATGGGGATCATGCTCTACCGTATAGCCATTGGCAACGAATTGGCGCATAAGTTGCTCCGAGTCCACTAGGTTTTTCGAACACCCCAGCGTAATAATATCTACTTTATTTTTTCTCATTCTCCAAATAACGAATTGACAAACTCACGTTTGCGGAATACTTGCAAATCCTCCATCCCCTCGCCGAGTCCGATATATTTCACGGGGATACGGAAATGGTCGGAGATACCGATCACGACACCCCCCTTGGCGGTACCGTCCAACTTGGTCACGGCCAAGGCGTTCACCTCGGTGGCGGCGGTAAATTGTTTCGCTTGCTCGAAAGCGTTCTGCCCGGTAGAGCCGTCCAATACCAACAAGATCTCGTGGGGGGCGTCCGGAATCACCTTTTTCATCACGTTCTTGATCTTGGTAAGCTCGTTCATCAAGTTGATCTTGTTATGCAGACGTCCGGCAGTATCGATAATCACCACGTCGGCATCGTTCGCCTTGGCGGAGCTCAGCGTATCGAAAGCCACGGAAGCGGGGTCCGAGCCCATGTTCTGCTTCACGATAGGTACGCCTACCCGCTCGCTCCAGATCACTAGTTGCTCCACGGCGGCGGCACGGAACGTATCGGCGGCGCCCAGATAGACCTTCTTGCCGGCTTTCTTGAACTGGTAAGCCAGCTTACCGATCGTGGTCGTCTTACCCACCCCGTTCACGCCTACAACCATGATCACGTAGGGTTTCTTGCCCTCCGGAAGCGCGAATCCCTCGGCATCCTCCGTATTGTTCTCTGTCAGCAAGCTAGCGATCTCGTCACGCAGCAGGGTGGTCAATTCTTGGGTGGTGACATACTTGTCACGGGCCACACGCTTCTCGATACGGTCGATGATTTTCAACGTGGTATCTACACCGACATCCGAGGTAATCAGTACTTCCTCCAAATTATCCAACACATCGTCGTCCACCTTACTCTTACCGGCGATCGCCTTGGTAATCTTGGAAAAAACACTCTCCTTCGTCTTCGACAGACCTTTATCCAAGGTTTCCTTCTTGTCCTTACTGAAAAAGCTAAAAATACCCATATTTATTTTGTTTCTGTTTTTATTTACTTCAAATCACACTTATCAAGTAGTTTCCGGATCTCCTTAACGGACATAGACTCAATCTCGCTCTTATCATACATCGTCACAAGATAAATTGTTCCTTCATCAACGCTGACAAGTACCGTAAAAGTTATCACCCGAGCTCCCCCTCTCTTGCCCTGTGATTTCGAACGGATGGACATCCGGACCTTACGGAGGCCACCTCCCAAATCCGTTCCCGACAAAGGGTTCTCCAGCAGTTCGTCCCTCAACCTTAGGATATCTTCTTTCAACGACTTATATCGTTTCGCCAAATATTTCACCTCCTTAGCGAAGGGCGGTAATGCCTCAATCTTATAACTCATTCAATAGATCCTCCAATGGGCGAGAGGTTATTTTTCCCGCCTTCAAGTCTTTTACGCTCTGGAAAGCCTCTTCCAGCACCTCCCGCTCGCTTCGCTTGGCAGGCGAGAAGGTCTTCTCTTTTAAGTTCCGCAAGAGCGATAAAGCCTTACGCATAAGCTCCTCATTATCCAAGATACTCATGGCTTCCTCCATGTATGTATATTTCAACTCATTCGCTGTCATGGTCATATTCCTCCCTTTGCTTGTTTTTAATCCATCCTGTTCTTATAATCCTCATAGCCGAACGTACGGTACATCACCAGCTGGTCGTCCTTGCTCCAAAGGGCTAAGGAAGGATGCGGGATGCCGTTGAACATATTCGTTTTCACGATCGTGTAGTGGATCATATCCTCGAAAATCAGCTTGTCGCCGATCTCCAAAGGCTTGTCGAACGACCAATCCCCCATATAATCACCGCTTAAACAGCTATTCCCCCCGATCCGGTACGTAGGTTTCCCCTCCACGGCATCCGTGGCGAAACGGATAGCCGGCTTGTAGGGCATCTCCAGGCAATCCGGCATATGGCAGGTGAACGAGGCGTCGATAATCGCCGTCTTGATACCGTGGTTCTCCACGATGTCCACCACGGTTGTCAGCAAGAACCCGGTCTGCCAAGCGAAGGCGCTACCCGGCTCCATGATCAACTCCAAGTTCGGATATCTTTCCTTAAAGCCTTTCAGCAAAGCGATTAAATGCTCCACGTCGTAGCCCTTACGGGTCATCAGATGGCCGCCTCCCATATTCAGCCACTTGACGTGAGGCAGGAAACGGCCGAAACGCCTCTCCACCTCGGCCAGTGTCCGCTCCAGATCATAGGAGGTAGACTCACACAAGGTATGGAAATGCAGCCCCTCGATACCCTCCGGCAGCTTATCTCCCAGCAAGTCGCCGGTCACCCCCATCCGGGAACCCGGGGCGCAAGGATTATACAGGTCCGTCTCCACGTCCGAGTATTCCGGATTGATCCGCAATCCACAAGACACCCGGTTACCATCCGCCCGCACCATCGGATAAAAACGATGGAACTGAGAGAGCGAGTTGAACGTGACATGACTACTGTATCTCAAGATCAACGGGAAATCAGCCTCCGTATAAGCCGGGGAATAGGTATGCGCCGGACTTCCCATCTCCTCGAAGGCCAACTGGGCCTCGAATTTAGAGCTCGCTGTCGAAAAAGGAATGTACTCACGTACGATCGGGAACGCTTTCCATAAAGCGAAAGCCTTAAAAGCCAATATGATATTCACTCCCGCACGTTCTTTTACGCTCTTGATCAAGGACAGGTTGTTTCTCAGTAATTTCTCCTCCATCACATAGCAAGGCGAGGGTATCTTGTTGATGTCTATCATGCTGTATCTCAATATTTCATAATAAATATGCAAATATAGCGAAAACATTCGGAGAAAGCAAGGTTTCCGCTCCGAAAAAGCAATAAAAATACAACTATATTTTTCATTTAAAGACTATTGTGTTTAGCCACGAACACTATTGTGTTTGGCGGCAAACATTATTGTATTCAACCGTGAACACTATTGTGTGTTTTAAAGGGAAAAAACGGCGACGTGACGTCGCCTCTTCTTTTTTTCTTATCTTTCCTAATATACTTATATATAGTAGTGCGAAACGCAGTGCGAAAAAGCGATACCTTTTTCATTCAATCAACTAAAAACCAACACCTTGGTCATTCGAAACGTAGTGCGAAATGCGGTGCGAAATACGATGCGGCTCGTAGCATGCCCAGACATGCCATAAGCTAACCGTCAATCATTCAACATAGTAAGTTTAGCGAACTTCAAAAGTAACTGCTTTTGTCCGAAATGATCGAAGGCCACTGTAGCCTTCGCGTTACCACCCTCTCCTTCTATCGAGACAATCTCACCTTCCCCAAAACGATCATGGCGAACCTTGGAACCCACATGTAACCCCGATAGATCTGTGGCTGGAGCCGCCGAAAAGGACGATTCCATCGTGTTTTTTAACTTCGTAAGATGCCCTTGACGCTGTGCCGCTTGCTTCACCGGCGACACGAAATCATCCTCAACCGCCCTTGGTTGCCGGAATGGAGAGGCAAAAGCCGGGCGCCCGTAGCGTTCACGGGCCGAGGCGAATGCATCTGAAGCGCCGGCATCCGAAGGCATATCCAGATACTTAGCGTCTATATCCTTCAAGAAACGGCTGGGCGTACACATATCCGTCTTCCCATTACGATAGCGGCTCTTCGCATAGCTCAATACGCAATTTTGCTCCGCACGGGTAATCGCCACGTAGAACAAACGACGCTCCTCCTCTACCGCTCTCGGGTTATCTTTCGACAGGGACGAGGGGAATAGGTCTTCCTCCAAGCCTACCACGAAAACATTCGTGAATTCCAATCCCTTGGCGGCATGTACGGTCATCATCGTGACCTTATCGGAGTTTTCCTCTTTATCGTTATCTTGATCGGTGAGCAAGGATACCTCCGCCAAGAAGTCGGACATGGCGACTTGCTCCATGCCCTCCTCACGCCGGATCTCGCAAAACTCAGCGATACCTTTCAGCAACTCCTGCAAGTTCTCTTGCTTGCTCACGCCCTCTACGGAACGGTCTTGAAACAGGTCGGAAACGATGCCGCTACGCTTCACCACCAAGGTAGCCAATTCCTCTGCGGAGAGTTTTTTATTCTCTTCAATGAAAACTTCAATCAAACTACGGAAATCGCTCAGTTTCTTAGCTGTACCATTATTTATCGGTAGCGAATATTCCAAGGGGGCTTGAAGCACGGTCCATAGACTTACCCCGTATTCAGTAGCGGCGCCAACAAGCTTACCTACCGTCGTATCCCCGATTCCCCGGGTGGGATAATTGATGATTCGCTTCAAGGCCTCCTCGTCGTGCGGGTTCACGATCAGGCGGAAGTAAGAGATCACGTCCTTGATCTCTTTCCGCTGGTAAAAAGACAAACCGCCGTAAATCTTGTAAGGGATGCCCCGCTTTCGCAACGCCTCTTCCAAGATACGGGACTGGGCGTTGGTACGATACAAGATAGCGAAATCAGCATACGAGAATTTCCCTAATATCCCGTGCATCTCGTTGATTCGGGCGGCTACGGTGTAGCCCTCCTCATAATCGGAGTACGAGGTGAAAACACTCACCTTGTTGCCCGCCTCTTTCTCGGAATAGACCGTTTTGGGTATCTGACGTGTATTCTT
The DNA here is from genome assembly GCF_023656665.1 of Parabacteroides sp. B2-S-102. Classification (NCBI taxonomy): domain Bacteria; kingdom Pseudomonadati; phylum Bacteroidota; class Bacteroidia; order Bacteroidales; family Tannerellaceae; genus Parabacteroides; species Parabacteroides sp. B2-S-102. The sequence goes on from NZ_JAMOKM010000014.1 coordinate 78,008, forward strand.
GTCGATCAAGCTATTGGCAGCGTTCACGATATTCTGGGTGGAACGGTAATTCCGTTCCAGCTTGAAGATACGGCAACCGGTATAAAGATTCTTGAATTGCAGGATATTATCTATATTAGCGCCTCGGAAGGAGTAGATGCTCTGGGCGTCATCCCCTACCACGCAGATATGGCCGTGTCTCTCGCAAAGCCGTTGCACGATCAAGTGTTGGGCGAAGTTCGTATCTTGATACTCATCCACCAATACATACCGGAAGAAGTTCCGGTATTTCTCCAAGACGGCCGGATGATCCCGGAACAGGATATTGGTTTGCAGCAACAAGTCGTCGAAATCCATCGCTCCCGCTTGCAGGCAACGGCTCTGGTAACGTTTGTAGATTTCCCGAAGCAAGGGGACCTTGGCATTCATATCGCTTTCCACGAGCTCTTTATTTTGCTCGTAGGCCGTATAAGTTATCAAGGAGTTCTTCGCGTTGGAGATCCGGCTCTGCACCATTCCTAGGCGGTACACCTTATCGTCCAATTGCATTTCCTTGATGATGGATTTCAGTAAGCTCTTGGAATCAGTGGCGTCATAAATCGTGAAATTGGAAGGATAACCGATATGCTCCGCCTCGTTCCGTAAAATACGGGAGAAGATGGAATGGAACGTTCCCATCCATAGCCGACGGGCCGTTTGGTCACCGGTGATGGCCGCAATACGCTCTTTCATCTCCCGGGCCGCCTTATTGGTAAAGGTCAGCGCCAAGATACTATAGGGAGGCAATCCCAATTGCAATAAATAAGCGATCTTATAGGTCAGTACCCTTGTCTTACCGGAGCCAGCCCCGGCCACGACCAAGGATGGCCCCTCATTGTAAACCACCGCTTCCCGCTGGCTCTCATTCAGTTGATTCAAATACTCTTCCACATTCATCCGTTTTAGGGATACAAAATTAGGGAAAATAAGCGATTCCACATAAAAAAGTTGGGCAGGTCGCCGATAATATATACATTTGCCTACATATAATCAGTAGTATTAACCAAAACAAGAGACTATGGGGAAATGGGAAATTTTGAGAAAATAATTATTAAGAAAGAGCGGGACAAGATCAGGAGGGAGACTTTAGGGAAGTTCTTTTTTGATTTGGCTAAGTTGGTTTTCGCCGCTATAGTATTGGGAGAAATACTCCTTTTGCAAGAGAATGTTTTTGATAAGAGTTGTTGGGTCATGATAATGACAGGTCTTAGTGTCACCTATTCATTAGCTTGGTTAGGAAATAAAATTTTAAAATAAAAGAATATGATATTAAATCCATTAAGTGCCCTATTCTTAGTAGTAGGAGTTATTACAGGTTTATTTATCGCTTGGCTTTACACGAAGCCCGGCAAGAAATGGCTGGACGAGTTATGATACCGTAGGGAGCGGGCCTGTGCCCGCCCTACTTATCTAGGGCGTCCAACAGATCATCATTCCTTATGCTTCTCCCCGCCTTCTTCACGCTCGCTTTTAAATCACCGATCCGGTAGCTAATGGCGATGCCGAAACCACGACTAAACATACGCTCGGTCTGCCGGATATGAAAGTCCGGATATCGCTCGTTAATCTGTATCGTCTTATGATCTCCCAGAAAATCTTGCGCCCGCAGCGTACAAGTCAATTTATCCTTCAAGAAGCTCTTTACCACACTCAAGCCGTAAAAATAAAAGCCGTACGAGTCCATCCCCACATTCGGCTCGGAACGCACGTACCCACCCGACAGGACAAAACGCCACCCGTACTTAAACTTCTGCGAGAAATCGACAAAAGCAGAGCCACAAAAGCCGGAATTACGCACATCCGTATCGTAAACCTCATTCCCCTCCTGCGCCCGTAAATCCAGATAATGCAACATGCTGTTCAGCGACACGCTTGTCCGGGGCGAAGGATTATAGCTTAGATAAAGGTTTCCTCCCGCTGCTTTCACGTCCACGAGATTATCATACGTACTATTCACCACATTCGCCGAATCAATGAACAGATACTCATCAATCACCCCTTTTCCCAAGGTGCAGAGCACGGAAGCTTGCACATTCAATTTCGTTCCGTAATAACTGTATGACGCCGAAAGACGATGATGTTTCTCCGATACCAATCCCGGATTTCCATACGAGATAGAGGTCCCAGACACGAACACCGTAGGATTCAAATAGCTGATATTCGGGCGACGTAAACGTAAGTTGTAAGCCAAGCGAAACAAACTCCGGTCATCCAAGCGGAAAGCGGAGGTCCAAGAAGGAACCCAATCCGTTACACGATAATTAAAATCCTTGCCTTCGCCTTGTTTATAAGTCACGTCCTGCCAAGTATGTTCCATACGAATGCCGGGGTTCAAGCTCCATTTACCATACTTAAATCCATATCCCGCATAGGCGGAGCATATATTCTGCACATGCCGATATTCCACCAAAGGCTGTAAATCTGCGGGTAACCAGACACCCTCATCCAACTCCTTTACCTCCGAAGTAGCGTGGCTCGTACTGCTACGCCGAATCAGCTTCAAACCTCCCTCGATGGAATGTATACTTGTAAAAGGATTCACGTAATCAAGCTGGGCCGTATGCTCATGGGTGCGGGCATGACTGATTTGCCGGGTATAATCGGCCTCCAGTTGGGGTAACGAGACATTACCCATCTTATCCTTATCGTAAAACACGCTATAGATATCGTTCGGGATATAATCATACTGATAGGAAAGCGTTAGCATCTCTTCCTTATTTCGTTTGAATAAACGCTGATAATCCGCTTTTAAGGAGGCGCTACCCCATTCGTTCTTTTTACTCATATCCTCGTTATAAGCATAGATTTCTTCCCCCTCTTTATCAAGCCTGCTATAATGGCTATTCCAAATAGAGTTGCTGTTTCCGATATTCAAGTTTCCGGACAAGGAGATTAAATTCAATGTATCGATCTCGAAACTGCCTTCCAGACTTCCATAATGAGCCGGATATTTCACGTCTACGTCTGAGAGCATCCGGAGCTTCCCACCGTCTTCCGACTGAGTACGGAGATAATCTGACTCGCTCTCGGATGACTGTTGGCTAAACGTATAATTTCCGGAAAGCGATAATCGGCCATATTTCAGCGTAGCGAAACCACCGACACTCTTAAATAAGTTCATCACCGTAGTGTTTATACTCGCGTTATATCCCTCGAACTCCGCTCCTTTCGTCACGATATTCAAGATTCCGCTGACACCCTCCGCATCGTAACGGGCACCGGGATCTGTTATCACCTCCACTTTCTTGATCATGCTGGCGGGGATACTACGCAAGACCTCCTTGGGATTATTGGAGAACATATTCGAGGGACGCCCATTCATATAAATCTTAAAACTGGATTGTCCGTTTACCTTCACGTTATCCTCGCCATCCACGGTCACTAGAGGGACTTTCCGCAACATCTCCAGCAGGGTATAGGTTCTGGAATCCGGGTCCTCGGCGATACTGTAAGTAGTCTTATCCGCCTCCGCCTTTATCAAGGGTTTCACGGCAACAATGTTTATCTCGGGTAAGTCCTCGTTCAAATACAATGAATCGGGAGAGACGAGTTGGGCGGTCAACGTCGAGTTCCAGTTTCCCACAAGCCCTATCAAGGTCATCATCATCAGAAATCTTTTCATATCTGCATCTTATTTGATTTGTTTTCGGGCAAAAGTAGAGGCAACAGACAACAACAACATAAATAATCGCCGGATAAGTAGCTGACATTTCCATGACATCCGGTCATTTAGCTGGATTTATGTCTATTTCATCCCGAATCCTATCGAAAAGGATACTTTCCTTCTATAATATTTAGTACCTTCGAACGTTCTTTTTATGTTAATTCTAATCTAGCGAATAATGAATACACGACTATCGGCCAATCTATCTGTTTTGGGTACCTCCTTAATGCTGATTCTCTCGTTCAGCTTTGGTTTCCATAGTTATACGGAAGCTAAGAAAACGATCGTGACAGACTTGAACCAAGCGTTGCAACAAACGATCCTGCAAAATTCCCACCTATGGATGAGCCAAGATTCCATACGCACCTATGCCAATCTATCCAAGCTTTTCGGCAATCCGGTATCCATAGAAAGTTATAACAAGGACTTTTCCGACGCATTGAGTTATACGCCCGACAAGAAGAAAACGGGAATCGTGATCCACGTACTCAATAAAGATCCTCAAACCGAAAACGCTCCCGCTAATGCCAACAAGAAACTCAACGAATATTATATCGCCAGCGATACGATTATCTGGGCATCATCCATAGCGAACAGCCCCAATGCTACCACGGATCATATCGGGATCTCATTCCAAGGGTACGCCAATTGCTCCACCTTTGCGGTTATCGGGCTATCGGACAAATCTTTGCCCGGCCTATTCCTCGGGCTTGCCTTTTTATCCGCTACCCTGCCCTTATTGCTTAAACGTTATAGAAAGGAGCTGATAATGCCCCAATCTATCCATCCGGAAAAGACCATCTCTTTCGGTAATTTGAACCTTTCTTGCGAGACCGCCTCCTTCTATAAGGAGAATGAGGAGAAACTAAAACTCACCCCTCAGCAATATGCCTTGATGGAGATGTTTTTCCTATCGCCTACTCATATCTTGAACCGCTCGGATATCTGCGAGAGCTTATGGCCGGGAAAGATCAACGCCGACGAGACCTTGAACACCTTGATCCGAAGGCTACGGCCTTTAGTGGAGGAAAACAGTAACCTAAAGATCACGACAGACCGTGGACGAGCCTATGTGCTTGAAATAAAAAAGAGCGACCATCTCTGATCGCTCTTTCCTTTTTATCTAGATAGAATTAATATCTTCCACCGTCCCGGTTAGAACCATAACCGCCACCTCTGTTAGAGCCATAGCCACCGCCTCTGTTGGAACCGTAGCCGCCACCTCTGTTGTTATTGAAACGACCACCTCTGTCGCCTCTATCCTCTCTAGGTCTGGCTTCTGTTATATTGATGACTTTGCCGTCATAACTTGCTTGGTTTAACTCCTCGATAGCTTTCTTAGCTAGCTCATCATCGCTCAGCTCAACGAAACCGAAGCCTCTTGAACGGCCAGTTTCTCTATCCATAATAACTTTTGCTGAAGTAATCTCACCGTAATCAGCAAATAACTGTCTTAAGTCCGCATCAGAGATGTTGTAACTTAGATTTGAAATGTAAAGATTCATTTTGTAAACTTTAATTAAATGGTTAATTGAGCTGAGTATGTCGACTAAAAAAGTTTACCTAACAAATCAAGTTGTGAGCAAATACTTTCTAATACTAACTTAAATCAATCTCAAATATGCTGCGAATGTAATGGTTTTATTCGAGCATACAACTATAAATCCAATAAATTTCGAAAAAATATAAGGGCGGGGTCTGCCCGCCCCCCACGAAATTAGAATACGGTAACTTCTTGTCCCGCGGTATTCGCACGGATTAAATAATCGTACATCGCCTCGCAATACACCGGAGGCAGGTAGAAGCGGCCCGGGTAGACTGCGCAAAGATTGATCTTCACGGTCACTTGACTGCCTGCCGGCAGACGGTCTATATAACTATAAACACGGTCGTCACGAATATCCTGATAATTCACTCCGGCGCTCAAGCTGTCCGTAGCGGACTCATTCAAGAAACGGGTATTCAGTATTTCCCATCCGGCAGGGAAGATCTCCGATAATACCAAATTATTATATCCCCGGGCCGAAGGGTTCTTTACCGTAACCACGGCGGAGAAATTCGTACCTTGCTCCAATTGGGCGACATTGACCGGACGTCCGTTCAAGTCCACATAGCTAACCGCCAACGAGACACCATTCGCATACGCTTTTTCCTCTCCCTGCTCCGGTATTCCCTCGGTTATGATACGGGCGAAGAGCGTAGATTTACCCGTGTTCTTCAACTCGACGCTCGCCGAGGTCCCCGCCTTATCCAATAAGGTCTCGGACCATATATTCTTATCTGTTTTCACCTGTCCATCCTTTCCGCCACAAGCATACGTGAAATCCATGGCCCCGTCTACCCGATATTTAGCTAGGTAGTCCGACAAGGCAACTAAAGCGAATGCCGTAGATTGTGTGCTCAACCAATCATCCGAAGAAAGTTGTTTGGACAATTCTTCCACCAAGGTAGCGGCCTCCTTGCCTTTATCCAACAAGCAAAGCGTCATTAACTGGATGGATTGATCCCGGACATCACTGCCGAACGTCTCGTCATACTCGGAATAACCGGAAGGAAGAGCCGTCGTCTTACTGATCAAGTCTTGAGCGACATCCTCACGGCCGACCAAGGCATAGGCGGAAGCTAGCGACCAGCGACTCATGGAGGCCAAGTCTTTCATCTCTTTCAAGCGGTTCATGGCACCCATCTCCGGCGACCCGGCCAAAGCCAATACATACAGGCGATAGGCTTGGGTAGTCTCTTCCGAATCCATATAATAAGAGGTAGCCGGCTTCCAATTACGGGCTACCCGGCGTAGATTATTCAATACGCTTTGTTTCATGACCTCGGGAACCAAGTAGCCTTTCTTCGAGGCTTCCAGCAAGAAATGAGTAGCGTAAACCGTACCCCAGCCATTGCTGCTCGTTCCACCCGGCCAATAGGCGAAAGCCCCATCTACGGTCTGGTAAGAGCGCAGACGGCGGATCACCTCTTTCACGGCCTCCTCCGTGGATTTCGCCTGTTGAGGGGTCAAATCCGTAAACGAGGAGATATAAAGCTGCGGGAATCCTTTCGAGGTGATCTGTTCCAGACATCCGTGCGGATAACCCAACAAATAAGATAGACGTGAGGATAAGTTCACGGGGGCGATATCCGACACTTCTAAAGTCAACTGGTTCGTACCCGTGGCACCCGGCATCGCAACCGTCTTTTTCCAAGACTTGCCGGCCTCCAAGGTAGCGGCGGTAACTTTCACTTGCGGGCGGCGTACCGTACGGATCTCCAGTTCCGTCTCATAAACGGATTTATCCCCTTTACCCGTAGCGGTTATCGTTACCTTCCCGATACCCGGGTTCTTCTTCACCCGGATACGGAACGAGGCCTGCCGATCCCCTTTCCGCTCGAAGCTCAAACTCTTCGTCGCCTCGCCGACCACTTCCATATTCGAGCTGCAAGCGATAGATACATTCACGGCTCCTACGCCATCCTCGGTAGCGAATACCGTAGCGGGTACTACCATCTCCTCGCCCACGCCGATCACCCGGGGCAAGGTTCCTAGCAGCATTACGGGCTTACGTACCATCACGCTCTTATCGGCATGTCCATAAGCCTCCCCGTTTCCGGCTACCACCATGATCTTGACACGCCCGTTATAATTCGGCATCTGATAGGTATGCCGGGCGGTCTTCCCCTTCTTCAGCAAGAACGGGCCGTCAAATCGCACCACGGGCTTGAAGCGGTTCACGATCGCTTTCGGGCCTTTGTTCAGCGCATCATCGCCGCCGATACTGAACAATTGCTCGATACGGCCGCCATAAGCGCCAACCACGTAGTTATACAAATCCCATGTATTCACGCCCAACGCTTCCCGGGCGTTAAACGCCTTCCAAGGCTCCGGCGTACGGAAACGGGTCAAGTCCAGCAAGCCCTCATCCACGATCGCCAGCGTGTAAGCCATCTCCTTTCCATTCTTCTCGGAGACGGATATGGTATAAGAGGCATCCGGTTTCAGCTCGGCGGGAGATTGGATAATCGGAGTCAGATGGCTCTCCGGAGAAGTTACCGTGAACGGGACCACGCCGTACAAGCGGATCGGCAAATCGTTCTTCGTGATGCCATGAGGCTGCAAAAGGGTGATATAGACGTAAGCGTTCGGCTGCATATCTTTCGTCACATCCAGTCTCACGGTCGTTTGTTTATCCTCGCACGTATGTTCCGTCAAGGAAAGGACACGCACGCCGTTCTCTATACTGATAATCGCACGGCTTCCTTTCGTAGAGGGGAAGGTGACTACCATCTTCTCGCCGGGCGTATAACTATCCTTATCGGTCTTGAAACTAAGCATCGTGGCGGACTCGCTGCCATCGGTGTTACGTCGGCCCTCGTTATAAGGCCAGTCGAAATAACTCATCACTCCCGTAGAGTGCTTGCTCTCCTTATCTTTCACGGAAATGAAATACGTTCCCCACTCCTTATCCGGGAAAGAGAGCTGGAACGTACCCCGGCCGTCCCCATCCGTACGGACGGTAAATGTCTTTACCGGCTTATTGTAGGAATCCGATACGTAATTGGCCAGACCGCTACTGTTGGAGTCCAACCACCAATACCAATAGACCTTATATACTTTCACGTCTAATTCCGTATTCGCTTGCGGTTTCCCTAAATAATCAACAGAAGCGACCTCGTAGGTATAATTGGCTCCGGTATTTAGTTGTTCCTTATCTTTCTGCGGAGATTTGATACCAGCATACCGGCGATAAGGCGAGTAAAGCATCCGGTCCGCGTCGATACTGAAATCTCCGGATTCCTCATAGACCCGGGTCACTAGGTTTGCCAGCAACATTCCGGGAGCGGTAGAACCCAGCTCGAAGCGGGCTTGTACCGTGGCATCGCCCCGCTCATTGGTAACGCCGGAGATCAGCTTGCTCTCTTCCGTATTAAATACACGGGAAGGATCGTCGAAATAGAAACCCTTATAGCCCTCGAAGGTAGTCGGGGTGGCGATAAAGGTACCTTGTATATCGTATTTCAAGTTACGGGCGATAGCTCCTTGCAGCCATTCCACATGCAGGCGGGCATCCATAGGCTCACCACGCAACAAGGTCTTCTCCGGCATGGATAAGGCGATCTTCAGGCGGTTCGGCTTGATGGACTCGATGCGTAAGCGCTTCGAGAAAGAGACCCCACCCACTTGCGCCTTCACATTCCACGCACCCGTGGGAGCATCCGCCTCGGTAACGAAATCGAAGACATAAAGCCCCAGCTCGCCACGGGTCTGCGTCTTACGGGCATACATTTGCCCTAACGGGTTGTACAGCTCCATCACCACCGGATGCTCTGCCGGCAATTGCTTCGCCCGGTCGTTCAGCATAAAGCCCAGATGCAACGTATCACCCGGACGCCATACGCCTCGCTCGCCATAGATAAAGCCCTTGATCCCTTTCTGGACGACCTCGCCCGATACATCGAACGAACTGAGCGAGAGAGCCGATCCGTTATCCACCCGCAGATAGGAACGTTGGGTTCCCTGTGAGGCGATCAGGTAGAACGGACGTCCCGAGGAGAGATCCAGCCGTACCTGTCCCTTGTCATCGGTCGTGCCCGAGGCCAACGCTTGGTGTTGGTAATTATAGGCGGTAACCGTAACTCCTCGCTCCGGCTCCGTATTCTGTATATTATGCACCAACACGGTCATATCATTATCCTGCCCCATCAAGGCGACCAGTCCCAAATTGGTAGCCAAGATATTCTTTCCCTCTACCTTATTAAAGTAATAACTATCCGAGCAAGGATCGTTCCATTCTTTCCAATTATAACTAGACCAATCGTATTGACGGTAATAATACGCTCCCTCGTCAAAACGGGCGGACTCTTCCTTGAAACGGATCTCGTCCGAGGCCAAGATCTGCTCCTTCGAGATCTTCACCGTATCATTCCCGCAAGGATAGGCCGACAAAGGCCGGTCAAACGAAAGCTCCAGACGGTAGATAGCGCCCGGTTCCGGCTCGATCAACCGCTTTAAATCGACCGCGAACGTATTCCACCGGGACAGGTCAAGATCCTCCTCATCCAAGAAGATCGTCTTACGGGCGATCAAGCGCCCGACACGCATCAGCTCCCCGGACTCATCCAAGTTGTTCGATTGCAGGAACTGACCGATATTCTGCTCCAATATCTTGATAACGCTCACCGTAACCCCTCGCAAATAAATCGCTTGGAAAGGAACGGATAATTGCGTGGATTGCGGGATGATCACTCCTTTCCCGATAAAACGGACGCCGGGTTTCTGCTCATCTAGGATTATTTGACGCACGACAGCCTCTTTCAGGTTCAAGCCGCTCTTGCTGCGGATGCCTTGGTTCAGGTGGATATTCATCACGCCCTTTTGCCACAAATCGGCATCCGGATATAGGCGTAGCTTGTTTCCGTCCACGGTTACGGTCTCCGACGTATTCTCGGCGATAAAGGCCAAACCTCTCATATCTTGGCCCACATCCAATAACTTCGTGAAAGCGACCTCCACGTAACGCTCCGGCTCGGACACATACGTCACGTCGTACACCGAGAAATCATTCTGATCCGGAACGCTCACTGTCACGACATCGGCCTTTTCCACGCCTAGTTTATTAGAAGATACGGAAAGCTTGAGTGTCCGTTCCCCCTCCATCCCGGCGGAGACATTGAATAAGGTTACCTCATGTTTCTTCCCATCCGGGCTGTGTTGCCAAGTAGCGTCTACCTTCTCCGAGAAATCCACCAACGACTCCACGGTCTCCGGAGATTCCTTATCCGGCGTGAAAAGCACGGCGGTCAGATCGTACCCATTCTCGTTTTTCTTGTTGATATCCATCGATTCCAGATTCCCCCGAAGGGCTAAAGGGAGCGTGGTAAAACCAAAAGCGAACCACTTATCCTTACCTTGTGCCTCAAACCATTCGGACAAATCGGCTTTCACCTGATAAGAGGTGTTTCGCTCAAAGCCTTTCTCCGGCTTGAATACCAACGTCCGGTTATTCTCGAAAGCCCATTTCCCCGGCACATCGGGCTTGAGGCGCACGAGTTTCCCCAATCGGTCCGCCTTTAATCGATCCGCCGGGATCTCTTGATTAAAGATCAGGTAAACGGGAGAATACCGGGAAATCTTCCCGGTAGTAAACGCCTCTACATTCGGATTATAAGGGGGGAGATCTTGATCCGTGGAGCTTGTCGTATGACAACTTGTCAAGATAGACAAGAGACAAAGTACGCAGAATAAACCGATAGACCGTATCATACACATGAATGTTTAAATGGTTAATCCACAAATGTACATAAATAGAAGGATTTCTCTCCTATACTTTCAGACAAACTGATAATTTTCGTACATTTGTCTTAAATATGGAGCGACCAGTATGCCACCAAAGAAGTACAGGAGTCGCTAAACAAGAGGAAAGAAAAGTATATGGCGAAGAAATTCGAAATTCGAAATAGCACGGCGGAATTCCTTATCTTCATGCTAGAAGGTAAGGAAGATGGCATACAGGTAATGTATCATAACGAAACCATCTGGTGCACGCAGAAAGCGATGTCTACCCTGTTTGACTGCTCTACAGACAATATCGGATTACACCTAAAGAACATCTTTACATCCGGTGAATTACGGAAAGATTCAACTACCGAGTTTTTCTCGGTAGTTCAAATCGAGGGCGGACGGCAAGTATCCCGAAAAACATTGTTTTATAACCTTGATGCGATCATTTCTGTCGGTTATCGTGTAAACAGCGTTCGTGCTACACAATTTCGCCAATGGTGCACATCGGTCATCCGTCAATTCGCTATCCGTGGTTATGTGATAGACAAGAAGCGTATGGAGAACGGCTCTTTCATCGGTGAAGATTATTTTGAACATCTACTAGCCGAGATACGGGAGATACGGTTAAGCGAGCGTCACTTTTACCAAAAGTTGACCGATATCTATGCTACCGCTATTGACTATAATCGTGACGCACCAACCACCCGCCTCTTTTTCCAAAAGGTACAAAATAAGATACATTATGCCGTACACGGTCATACCGCCGCCGAGTTAATCGTGAACCGAGCCAACTCGGAAAAAGAACATATGGGACTGACCACATGGGAAAATGCGCCTAAAGGGAAGATCGTAAAAACAGATGTGGCCATTGCCAAGAACTACCTTAACGAGATGGAGTTGGACGACATGGGACATTTAGTCAACGCAGTTCTGGATATGGCAGAGCGCATGGCTAAACGACATATACCCATGACCATGGAAGACTGGGCAAAACGTATCGACCTGATACTCGAAGCCGGAGGTAATGACTTATTGACCAACGCCGGCAAGGTGACAGCCGAATTAGCCAAAGCTTTCGCAGAAGCCGAGTTCGAGAAGTATCGGGTCATTCAAGACCGTCTCTTCCAATCGGATTTTGACCGTTTCGATAGCGAGACCTTGTTCCCGACAGATTTCAATCCCGATAATACATAAATAGCAACATCATGACCAAGAAACTACACAAGGAAATCCCCATCGACTACGCCGTCTGCCAGCAACAAGATTGCCCTCGGGCCGGAAAGTGCCTGCACCAGATCGCCTACCAACCGCTCATCGAACAACCGGCAACCGTATTACGGCTGCTGAACCCCACCCTCTGTACCCGGGATGGGGCTTGCCCCTACTTCCGAGACTCCGCTCCCGTCACCTACGCACGGGGTTTCACCGGAATACAGAGCCGGATGTTCCCGGCGCAATACCAGCAATTCATGTCGATACTCATGTTCCATTTCGGACGTAACCCCTACTTCGAGCGGCGAAGGGGCGAATTTCCACTCTCACCTAAAGAGCAAAGGATCGTGCTAAACGCCTTGCGAAGGGTCGGAGTGACGGAAGAGCTAAGGTTCGATCATTATGAGGAGAGTGTCAATTGGTATGATTGAGGCAGTACTCCTTATAAAGTACCGCAATACTCAGCCGGACAGTACCGCAGTACTTCGTAAGGAGTACCGCAGTACTTTGCTCACAGTACTACAGTACTTCCTACGAAGTACTGGCAGATACCTCAGCCATCTATCCAAGTCGCTATTACCAAGGCCGGGACGAGTGCCATGGCGCCTCCTCGCATCCCTCTTGGGGATCGGCGTGACGGCGTGGTGTGTCATGTATGGCATCGTGCCCCGGCAATTATTTCCCGCCCCCTGCTCTACCTTATTATATTCGGCCGAGGGCGAGCTTTTAGGCGCACGTATCGCACCGGACGGGCAATGGCGTTTCCCGGCGGCGGATAGCTTGCCTGATAAATTCGTGGATTGCTTGCTCACGTATGAGGATAAACGGTTCTTTTACCATCCCGGTATAGACCCCGCCGCCATCTTCCGGGCGATCCGCTTGAACGGGAAAGCGGGGCGTGTGGTGAGCGGAGGAAGTACCTTGACCATGCAATTGGCACGCATAGCGAGAGGAAACCAAGACCGGACCTTCTACGAGAAAACGATCGAGATGTGCTGGGCGCTCTTTCTAGAAACCACCTATAGCAAACAAGAGATACTGAACCTCTATGCCTCGCACGCTCCCTTCGGGGGAAACGTGATCGGGCTGGAGACCGCCGCATGGCGTTATTTCGGGCGAAGCGCCTCCGAGCTATCGTGGGCCGAGAGCGCCACGCTCGCGGTTCTTCCTAACTCCCCCGCCTTGATCCACCCCGGGAGAAACCGGAAACAACTGAAGGAGAAGCGGGATCGCTTATTGGCTTCCCTTCAAAAGAAAGGTATATTGGAAGAGACTGAATACGAGCTGGCCTGCATGGAGCCACTTCCCGAAGCCCCTCTCCCTTTACCTAATGATGCCCCGCATCTGTTGGAAAGACTGGCCGCAGAACAACCGGGGCAACGCATCCAAACCTCCGTCCGCCAAGCCCTGCAACGACAGACACAGGCCCTCGTAAACCGTTATGCCCGTGAATACAGTTCCAACCATATCTATAATCTGGCGGCGATCGTAGCGGACGTGGAGACCGGGGAGGTATTGGCCTACGCCGGAAACGCTACCTATCCGGCCGACGAGCGGCGGGGGAACCAAGTGGACATCATTACCTCGCCCCGCAGCACGGGAAGCATCCTCAAGCCCTTCCTGTATGCCGGTATGCTGCACGACGGGCTGTTGCTCCCCTCTATGCTGGTATCGGACGTGCCCTTGAATATAAACGGCTTCTCCCCCCATAATTACAACAAGACATTCTACGGGGCGGTACCGGCCCATGTAGCCATAGAGCGCTCCTTGAACGTGCCCTTGGTACGTATGCTCTCCCAGTATAATACCGGACGCTTTATGTCTTTACTGAAATCGTGGGGAATGACTACCTTACGTTTCTCCGAGGAACATTACGGGGCCTCCTTGATCTTGGGAGGGGCCGAGGGAACCTTATGGGATCTTTCCGGTATGTATGCCTCCATGTCTCGTGTGCTTAAACATTACCGTACTTACAACGGACGCTATAATCCGGCGGATATCCATCCGCTGACTCCCTTTCCGGCGGAGAGGAAGGAACCCATCCGTTCCCTTACCGATAGCCGGCTCACCGATAAGGCTCTCCTTTCCTCCGCGGCCCTGTGGTACACGTTCGAGGCGATGTCCGCCCTGAACCGTCCCGAGGAAGAGGCCGACTGGCAACAATTCGAGTCGATGAAACGGATCGCATGGAAGACCGGGACGAGTTACGGGGGACGAGACGCTTGGGCGATCGGCACGACCCCCCGCTACGTCGTCGGCGTATGGGCCGGTAACGCTTCCGGCGAGGGCCGTCCGGGACTTACGGGTGTCGGCAACGCCGCCCCGGTCCTTTTCGATCTCTTTTCCCTATTGCCCGGTGGCGAATGGTTCGACCTGCCCTACGATGAGACGCTTCCCATGGCGATCTGCCGGAACAGCGGACATAAAGCCTCGCCCTACTGCGAGCAAACGGACACCTTATACATGCCGCTGTCCGGCAATAACACGGGGATTTGCCCCTACCATAAGCTCGTGCATCTATCGGCGGACGGACGGTACAGGGTCAATAGTTCCTGCGAGTCTGTCGACCGGATGATCAGCCGCCCGTGGTTCGTGCTTCCTCCCGCGCAGGAGTATTACTACCGCAACTATCACATCGATTATATCCCGCTCCCTCCGGTAAAACCCGGCTGCGGGCAAGACCTGAACCGCCAGATCGAACTGATCTATCCCGAGCATAACGCCATTCTCTACCTTCCGAAAGGCTTCTCCGGAAAGTCTGAGAAATTTATCTTCAAGGCCGCCCACGCCCGCCGTGACGCTACGATTTACTGGCATCTGGACGAAAGCTATCTGGGAGAGACCACCGAGAATCACCAGATCAGTTGCTCCGTGAGCCAAGGAAAACATCTCCTTACCCTCATCGACAACGAGGGGAACCAAAAGAAAATACAATTCGAGGTCAAGTAAAGCATCCGTTAAGCCTTGACCCAAACAGCCAATTTGCCTCCCTTGACAAGGAAACGGCCCTTCCCTTCCTCATCAATCGCCACGGTATCTTTTACCGAGCCTGTGATCTCATGCCATACCTCGCCTTTCCGGTTCTCCCCCACAGACATTGTTTTCTCTCCATCTTCCCCGTTCGAGATAACCACCGCCAAGCCCGAATCAGCATGTCCCAGATCTCCCAAGCGTACGAAGCCGATCGTGTTCGGATGATCAAAATAATCCACCTCTTCCCCGTACGCATATTCTTTCCGGGCACGCAATAGCATATCCAATACCTTACGATGGGGAGATTTCTTCCCTTTTACGCCATAATAATCCCCATAAAAGATGCACGGATACCCTTTCTTCATCAACAGGATCAAACCGTAGGCGGAAGGTTTGAACCAATCCTTCACCTGCGACTCCAAAGAACTGTTTTTCTGGGAATCATGGTTATCCACGAAGGTGACGGCTTGATCCGGGCATATCTCGACCAAGGTCCCTTTTAATAGATCGCGTAAATCATAGTCACGACCTTTCTCGGAAGCCTCATTCAAGTTATAATGTAAGGCTACGTCAAACAAATCCACGTTATATTCTACTTGCGACAGGTAAGCCTCCAACGATTCGGTATCGTTTTTCCAATATTCCCCGACAGCGTAGAAACCCTCTCCCCGATCCGCTCTCACCGCCTCCAGAAAATGCTTGATAAACTGGTCGTTCATATGCTTGATCGCATCAAGGCGCATACCGTCCAAGTTTAGTTCGTTCGATACCCAGATCCCCCAGTCCTGCATCTCACGCACGACTTCAGGGTTATCGAAATCCAGATCGGCGAACATGAGATAGTCGTAATTTCCATTCTCATCATCGACTCCCTCACTCCAATGTTTTCCCTCTCCCAGAATCTGGAATATACCTTCCTTCTTGCGGGACACATCATAGTCCGTCCCGGAGAAATGAAACCAATGCCATTTAAAATTAGAATACATATTGCCACGCCCCGGGAAGTCGAAGCCGGTCCATCCCTCTATCTCATGGGGTTCGCTGGTAGCGTTTTCCCGTTGCCCAGGATCTACCTCTTGCGCCATAAACCACTCGGTATAATCGGCTCCCGCCTTATGGTTCATCACGGCATCCAGATATACGCCAATCTGGTTCCGGTGAAGTTCCTCGATCATTTCTTGAAGTTCCTGTTTAGTTCCATACTTGGTGCGTATGGTCCCTTTTTGGTCGAACTCCCCCAAATCATATAGATCATAGGTTCCATACCCCTCGTCCGCTTGCTCATGGCCTTTGTAAGCGGGTGGGATCCATACGGCGCTGATCCCGATCTCATGTAAATGCGAGGCGTCATCCTTCAGCCGTTTCCACAGCATTCCATCGTTCGGCAGATTCCATTCGAAATACTGCATCATTACTCCATTTTCCATATGTTTCTTCTATTTGTTGATAAAACAACACTTCCCAAGCGTCATAAGTTGCTGAAACTAACCACCACATCCTTTTGTTATAGTAAAAAACTAAAGAATAATAAGATGGATTCAAAGCATGTTACAGAGAGTACGTCCGGTCAAGAGGACATTCAAAAGACTTGGTGGAAAGAAGCGATTATATACCAAATCTATCCCCGTAGCTTTCAGGACAGCGATGGCGACGGAATCGGTGACTTAAACGGTATCACCTCCCGCTTGGATTATATACAAAGCTTGGGTGTGGATATCATCTGGTTAAACCCGATCTTTCTCTCTCCCAACGATGATAATGGTTACGACATCAGCGACTATCGGGAAATCATGCGGGAATTCGGTACGATGGAAGATTTCGACCGCCTCCTGAAAGAGATTCATAAACGGGAGAAGCGACTGGTACTGGACTTGGTAGTAAACCATACCAGCGACGAGCATCCTTGGTTCGAGGAAGCCCGTAAATCCAGACATAATCCCTATTATAATTATTACCATTGGTGGCCGGCCGAGAAAGGTGAGCCTCCCTTGCGCCTCAGCTATTTCGACGAGGAAGGCAACGCTTGGACGTATAACAAGCCAACCGACTCGTATTACCTGCATTATTTCTCCCGGAAACAACCCGACTTAAATTGGGAGAACCCGGAGGTACGCCAAGAGATTTTCGATATGATGCGCTTCTGGTTCGATAAAGGGATAGACGGTTTTCGCATGGATTCTATCTCTCTTATCGCCAAAGATCCCTCATTCCCTCTCATAGATTCCAAGAAATATCCGGATATCTTTTCTTTCTATGCCAAAGAGCCTCGCCTACACCTCTATCTTCACGAGATGAATCGGCAGGTATTAAGCAAATACGATTGTATGAGTGTTGGAGAAGGTTCGGCCGTGATGGTAGATGATGTCGCTAAATTTGTCGATCCGGCCCGGGAAGAGTTGAATATGCTTTATCATTTCGACGCCGCCCGCATCCGGAATACAACCCTACCGGACAATCCGGAATCCGGTATAGACTATAGCTTGATCGCCCTAAAGAAGATGTTTACGGAATGGGATAAGGCGGTAGATAAGGGTTGGCCCTCGATCTACTTGGGTAATCATGACCAGCCCCGTATGGTCAGTCGCTTTGGTAGCGATAAGGATGAGTTCAGGGCCTTGTCCGCCAAGATGCTTATTACTTTTCTGCTTACGATGAAAGGAACGCCTTATTGGTTCGCCGGGGACGAGATAGGTATGCGTAACATTCGGTTCGACCGTATCGAGAATTATAACGATATCGATACGATCAACCGCTATAAGAAAGCGAAAGCAGAGGGTAAAGATCCGCAGGCGGTATTGGACGAACAGAAAGAGACCGGACGAGACAACGCCCGCACTCCTTTCCAATGGGATCGCTCGCCGGAAGCGGGATTTACGGCAGGAACCCCTTGGTTAAAGGTAAATCCAGATTATACTTGGATAAACGTAACGGACGAAGAAAAAGATCCGACCTCCATACTTAATTATTTTAAGAAAGTAGTCAGCTTCCGTAAGGAGAATCCGAGTTTGATTTATGGCAGTTATCATTTGTTGGATGCGGAGAATCCCCAATCCTATACCTTCTTACGCAAGACTGGGGCCGACACTTATCTGATTATGCTCAATTTCTCCCCCAAGGCGGCAATCTCCACTCCGGGGATAGATATGAGTAACGCACACGTCCTATTGGACAATTACGGGGCCCGAAGTCATATGGCGCCTCAAAAAGATATCACGCTCCGTCCTTTCGAAGCGATTGTCTTTCAATTGAACCATCCCGTCTATGAATCCTTCATAGATTCGCTAGATCTTTTGGAATGATTCGTTAAAAAGAGGTACAAAGCGCAACTAAAGACTTTTAGGATGTGTTTAAATACAAAGCATCAGAACTTTTTAATAAAATATAAAACTATTCATTATGGGATTTATTTGGTCTATTATCATCGGTATCGTAGCCGGTTATCTGGCTGGTAAGATTATGCGTGGAGGAGGTTTCGGGGTCATTGTTAATTTGATCCTAGGTATTATTGGAGGTGTATTGGGTGGCTGGGTATTCAGTTTACTAGGCATATCGGCCGGTGGTATCTTAGGGAGCTTGATAACCTCTACGGTCGGAGCTATTTTGTTATTATGGATCGGCTCGCTATTCAACAAATCCAAAGAGGTTTAAGAAGGCGTGCTCAATTATCAAATCATATATTACATGGCAACAAGATCTCACGAAACTTTAGTTACGGCATAATATAATGTAAAAGGCAGTCCTTGCCGGACTGCCTTTTTATTTAGATCGTTTCCACTTTTTCTTTAGGTAAAACCCATTTCAATACCAGATAACCGCAAAGACCGGATATAAACGATCCCGTGAATACACCCAGCTTCGCCTGATTCAAGAGATCGGCACCCGCCGCCGTACTGCCGTCAAAGGAAAGATTCGCTATAAACAAAGCGACCGTGAAACCGATTCCTCCCAACATGGATACTCCAAATAAATTACGCTTACTCATGCCTGTAGGCATGGAGGCAAATGGCGTACACGCAAACAAGTAAGAGAAAGAGAATATACCTAATGTCTTTCCTACAAATAGGCCCACGAACACTGCCAACGGTACATTAACTAATGTCTGGGGTTGGATATCCCCGAATGTCACACCGGCATTCACGAAAGCGAATAAAGGAAGTATCACATAGTTTACCAAAGGATGCAACTTATCAGCGATGGTCTGCAACGGACTGATCGTTTTATCCGCCAACGTATGGATGTTATTCAATACCTGAATTTGTGTAGGTGTAAGTACTTCCGCTTTACGCGACTGACGAACCTCGGTATAGTCCAGCATATTCAAATACCCGGTCATATCACACGTGAAATCATCTAGCTTAACAACCGGACGGGCTGGAACCGTAAAGGCGATCAACACGCCGGCGATTGTCGGATGGATTCCTGACTCCAGAAATAGCAGCCAAACGATAAAGCCACCGATATAGAAAAACAATCGGTTGTGTACCCGGAACTTTCCTCCCACATACAACAAAGCGAGGACTATCAGGGATATCAACAAAGGCTCGAAAGCGATATGCCCGCTATAAAACAGGGCGATAATTATGATACCTCCAATATCATCCACCACAGCCAAGGCGGTCAAGAAGATACGCATGCTCAACGGCACCCGCTTCCCCAACAAGCCCAATACGGCCAAGGCGAAAGCGATATCCGTAGCCATCGGAATAGCCGCCCCGTTTACCTCGGGAGGCGTATTACATACTAACATATAAAATAAGACCGGCACGATCATTCCACCACAGGCGGCGATAATAGGCAATAGCGCCTTCCGCACGGAACTCAACTCGCCGATCAATACCTCTTGCTTGATCTCCAGACCGATCACGAAAAAGAAAACCGCCATAAGGGCGTCGTTCACGAAAGCCAGCATAGACATGGTCTCGCCATGATGCGCGAAGAAGTTAAACTGCCCGGCTTGCAGATCGATTGGAAAAGCTAATAACTGGTGATACTTATGTGCCCAAGGCGAATTGGCCAAGACCATAGCAACGATGGTAGCGGCAAACAATAAAAGACTGGCGTTCGGCTTCTGTATAGCGAAGCGACGCAACGGTTTAAGGATAACATTAATCGTACGGTCCATAAATAATAAGTTAGATGAAGGTCTTCAACAATTGATCGTACTATGACTATTCCCGTTCCCTCCCGAGAGGGAAACGGGATATCATCTTGAAATACCTTCAAGTGTTTTTCTACTAATTGACAGCTTTGGCTTTTCCTGCTTGCTCCAGGTTATAAGCGCTGCGCGTGAGTTTCTCTACCCAGATGACAAATATACCAGTTAAAATTAAATTAAACACAATAGTTAACACAGAAATTATCAACATCGGGCCACCTAATCCATATCCTAAGGCTATGAAAATAACGCCGGCTCCTACCTCTCCACGGGTAAACATACCGATAGACAGCGCCAAACGCTCCCGTTTCATCCGGTCACGGTAGAAAAACAAAGGAAATAGTTTACCGATATTGGATAAGAATGAGACGATTACGACGTGTAAAGCGATCATTGACCATGACATCATCGGCTGGGAACCTGTCACCGTAGTTACTTCCGCCGCTTGCTGAGCGAAATCCACGCCCATAAACACCGGCATGCTCACTCCGACAAGGAACATAAAGAGATAAGAGATAAAATCGGACACTTGATGCTCGATCTTGGTATCGATATGCTTATGCCGCATGATCATACCTACGACAAACGCAGGTAAAAGTACCTCGATATGGATGCTAGCCTCCTCCCCGTACATATGTTTCGATACCAGATAAATCACTTGCGTGATACCAAACGTCACGACAGCATAGAACAAGATGGCTTTCCAGTCTTGACGTACATTATAATATCCCATTTTCTTCCAACCCAGAATCAAGAGCAATACCACAACCAGAATAATGACTCCCAATTGCCAGCGCAAGCCGATCATCATGATTTGCAACGGGATCATCAACAGGATCGTATCCAAGTCGTCGAAGATCGCCAATACCTGTACCTTCTTATACACCCAAGAGGCTTTTAGCCCGGCGGCGGCCAACATCGTAAACAAGATACCCGCCGAGGTAGGCGCGGCGAACCGGCTTAGCAACAGGTTCTCCTTCCAAGCGTCCCAACTTCCCCATAAATCGCCCGGAAGCAAGACAAACATATAATATAAAGCCACGAATATCCACGGAAACGCAGCCGTAGCCATCGCTATGAAATAATCTTCGGTATAAGACTTCCACCGGGTCTTATCAATCTCGAACTCACGCCCCACATTAATCATGATAAACGCAAGGCAAATAAACAAAAATGTATTAGAGATCGTCTTTACCAGCGAATACTGTTCCCCCACCATAGCGGGAAGCATTTGCGACACGACCAAACCCAACACTAGAAAAAAAGAGAATAAAAGAACTTTTTTCATTCAGATAAAACTATATTAATATTTACACAATAAAATGCAGGGGCAGGGTTCCTCATGAGCCTTGTCTCTACAAAAAACAATTGAAAATTGAATTAGTTGATCGCTTGCTACTCTTTTAGATAAGCGGTCTCAACCTTTAACAAGCGATTCTTGAGGCGTTCGGCCTCCCCTTTACGGATACGAAGCGTCATCTCGCAATCCATCTCGAACTTCTGTGAGATGATAGCGGGGTTATCCTCTTTTACGATACGCATGATCCCGTTCAGGTATGGGTATTCGAAAACGACCGTGATGTCCTCGTCTACCGTACGTTCCTCGATCTCTGCGGCGGCGATAGCCTCGGCGGCGGCCGTGCGATAAGCGACGATCAGCCCGCTGGTTCCTAACTCGATTCCACCAAAGTAACGTACTACGACAATCAATAAATCGGTCAGCTCATTCGAGTTGATCTGTCCGAGGATCGGTTTCCCGGCCGTGGAAGAAGGCTCCCCGTCATCGTTGGCCCGGAACGTCTGCCGCTCTGGACCTAACATATACGCCCAGCATACATGGCGGGCATCATAATATTGTTTACGGTATTTCTCCAGTTGCTCCTTCACCTCTTCTACCGTACGCACGGGGATAGCATACGAGATAAAGCGGCTGCGCTTCTCGGTATAATATCCCTCGGCTACTTGCTTGATGGTCTTGTAACTGTCGTCTGCCATAAATCAATCCGGTATTTTAGTGTTAGACACTTCCTCCCGGTACGCCCGGAAATCTTTCATGATCTCTTCGATCTCCTCGATGAAATAAGGATCTTTCACCTTATTCCTCACCTCCTCATAATAGGTCTCTATGGCAGCCAACGCACATACGTCCTGCCCTCTCAGCACGAAGTAAGGTTCCTCCTTCTCCACGCACTGCTTGATCATTTGTATAGGATTCTTCATTTTTTCTTATTTGCTATATCTAACTCTTCTTTCAAGAACGGAGCCGTAAACCCGACGCCACTCTTTGCTAAAGCTTCCGGAGTTCCGGTAAAAAGGACATTGCCTCCACGACGACCGCCCTCGGGACCCATATCGATCAAGTAATCGGCGCTCTTGATAACATCGAGGTTATGTTCGATAACGATGATCGTGTTGCCTTTATCCACCAACTTGTTCAATACCCCCAGCAAGACCCGGATATCCTCGAAGTGCAGACCGGTGGTAGGTTCATCCAATACATAAAGCGTCTTTCCCGTATCCCGCTTCGCCAGCTCGGTAGCCAGCTTGACACGTTGGCTCTCGCCACCGGATAAGGTAGTAGAGGGTTGCCCCAACTTGATATATCCCAGACCTACATCTTGCAGGACCTTGATCTTGGATAAGATCGTCGGGATATTCTCGAAGAACTCCACTGCCATATTAATCGTCATATCCAAGATATCCGCAATTGATTTCCCACGAAAACGAACCTCTAGGGTTTCCCGGTTATATCGCTTGCCGTGACAATCCTCGCAAGGCACCAGCACGTCCGGTAGGAAATTCATCTCGATCGTCTTATAGCCATTTCCCTTACAGGTCTCGCACCGTCCGCCCGATACGTTAAAAGAGAAACGTCCCGGTTTATACCCTCTCACCTTCGATTCCGGAAGTTCCACGAACAGATTCCGGATATCCGAGAATACCCCCGTATAGGTAGCCGGGTTGCTCCGGGGGGAACGACCGATCGGAGATTGATCCACATTCACGATCTTATCTACATGCTCGATTCCCTCGATGACGTCGTATGCCAAGGGGTCTTCCAGCGAGTGATAGAAATGCTGGCTCAAGATCGGTTGCAGCGTGCGATTTATCAAGGTAGACTTTCCGCTACCCGACACACCCGTGACGCAAATAAGCGTACCCAAGGGAAAAGACACGTCCACATGCTTCAGGTTATTGCCACTGGCTCCCTTGATCGTAATAAACTGCCCGTTGCCTTTCCGACGCTCGGCAGGAACGGCTATCTCCGTGTTTCCATTCAGATAGGAAGAGGTCAAGGTATCTACACGCAACATCTCCTTGGGCGTTCCCTCAAAGACGACCTCACCACCCAGACGGCCCGCTTTAGGCCCCATATCCACCACGTAATCGGCACTCAGCATCATATCCTTATCATGCTCCACGACGATCACGGAGTTTCCCGTATCACGCAATTGTTTCAGGGAATTAATCAAACGGACGTTGTCCCGTTGGTGTAAACCGATACTCGGCTCATCCAATATATAAAGTACGTTCACCAATTGACTTCCGATCTGGGTAGCCAAACGGATACGCTGGCTCTCACCGCCAGACAAGGTAGCGGAACCCCGGTTCATGGAAAGATAATCCAATCCCACATCCAGCAAGAAGCGCAGGCGGGAGCGTATCTCCTTCAATATCTCCGTAGCGATCCGAAGCTGTTTCGGGTCCAGCTTCTCCTCGATACCCTCCAGCCACTCGTATAATTCCGAGATATCCATGGCCGACAACTCGGCGATATTCTTTCCCGCTATCCGGTAGCTCAACGCCTCCTTATTCAATCGCCAGCCGTTACATTCCGGACAAGTGGCCATCTTGATGAATTGTCCCGCCCATTTCTGCGCCGAGGCGGATGCCTCGCTCTCCTGTTGCATCAAGATATACTTGGCGACTCCCTCATACGACAAAAAATAGTTAGACGATCCTAACGAGTCATTCTTGATCTGCAACCGCTCGTCCGTACCGTTCATGATCTCGTCCATCGCCTCCTCGGGAATATCCCGTATAGGCGTCTTGATCGTCACGCCATGCTTTTGGCAAAGCGCCTCAATCTGCCAGAATATCAACGAATTCTTATATTTACCCAAAGCGACGATGCCACCGCTATATATACTTAAGGATGGATCGGGAACGATCTTGTCCATATCCAACAAATTGACCTGTCCTAAGCCTTTACATTTCGGACACGCTCCTTGAGGGGAGTTGAACGAGAAATTATGCGGAGCCGGCTCACTGTAAGACAATCCGGTCACCGGGTCCATCAAACGACGACTATAATGGCGAACCTCGTTAGTCTCGGCATCCAGTATCAGCACAAGGCCATCGCCTTGCTTCATGGCGATCTTCAAGCTCTCTTTCAAACGACGCTCGTCTGCCTCGGAGACAATCATCTTATCGATCACCACCTCGATGCTGTGCATCTTATAACGATCCAGCTTCATCCCATGGAAGATCTCTTTCAACTCGCCATCGACACGGACGTTCAGATATCCTTTTTTACGTATCTGCTCGAAAAGTTCCTTATAGTGCCCCTTACGATTACGGACCAACGGAGCCAAGAGATACGTTTTTTTCCCGTTGTACTCATCCAAGATCAGCCGTAAGACTTGATCCTCGGTATATTTCACCATCTTCTCCCCGCTCAAATAGGAATAGGCCTCTCCCGCCCTAGCGTAAAGCAAACGGAAAAAGTCATAGATCTCGGTAGTCGTACCGACGGTGGAACGAGGATTCTTATTGGTTGTCTTTTGCTCAATGGAGATAACCGGACTCAGACCCGTTATCTTATCCACATCGGGTCTCTCCATATTCCCTAAGAAATTCCGGGCGTAAGCCGAGAATGTCTCCACATACCGCCTTTGTCCCTCAGCGAAAATCGTATCGAACGCCAATGATGACTTGCCGCTACCACTCATGCCGGTAATCACCGTCAACTTATTCCTCGGAATCTCTACATCTATATTCTTCAGATTATGAACACGTGCGCCAAGTATGGATATGCGCCCGCCTTCCAATGCCTGCTTATCTTTTATCATCTTTTACCTATCTGGTTTTAGGGGCCGTAAAGATACGAAAAAAACAGAAGCCAATCAAACTTTCCAGCAAATCATAGTGTAATCTCCGCCACTTCCTCCAGCCTGTTTGTTCCCTACGGGAAGACCTCGCAGTATCCACTGTAGGAACTAGAGTTTCTATTTATCCTTCACCTCTGGCTGGGGAGAAGGAGCCTGCATGTTCTCATAAAACCTTTTTTTCTCCTCGTTACTTTTTTGGACAAGGCTTGTCACATATACCGTAAATATTGGAAACATCATCATGCCCAAAGCAGCCAATACGACCGAAAGGACTCGCCCCGTAACCGTAATAGCGGATATGTTAGAGCCAACCGTTGTCACATCCATAAACGCCCACCATAGAGCGTCCCCATAATTAGCCACCAACGGGTTCACCTTGTGCTCCAAGACAAAAAATATAAGACTTGAGAAATAAACCGTGGCCAGCAACATCGTCAAGTAAGAGACAAACAAGCCCGACGCCTTATTGTACGACAACCATCCCACCACGATCGCCAACGCATACCCACCCCGTACCAAAGGAACGAAACGTAAGAAATAACTAAGCTCGGGTGAGGTGATAATATGATAATATTCTATTATATTTTGGTAAGGGATCGCTACGAGCAAGAAAATAAAGTGCGTTCGCAAATAACGTAATTTATCTTTCGACAGGAAAAATTCCAAAACAAAATCGAAAAGAAAAAACAAACAGATCCATAATTGAATCTTCTTATAAGAAGTTTGCGTGTAAAAGGGAATATTCTTAAATGTATCGATGGAGATACTGATAACCAAGAACAGCGACAACAATAGTATAATGATATGTAACACACCATATACTCCCTTCTTTCTCAATGCGAAATCAAATACGGCCATTTTCATAAGCGTTACTATTTATTTAATTATAATCCTTTTCATTTTGGTTTATGACAACAAACCTCATATACCATTTGTTTAAACAGCGAAATGTGTTAATTAACCAAGTTTTACGTAGCAAAAACAAAACATCTTCTTTGATTCGCTGTTATAAACTCAGACTTAAACGAGAGAAGTAATTCTCATTTTTAAAACATAAATCTATGGCAAATATCAACAAGACAGTAAAGCTAGGTGTGTTTACCCTAGCAATCATGAACGTGACGGCAGTAGTATCTTTACGCGGACTGCCAGCAGAAGCCGTATACGGACTAAGTTCGGCTTTCTATTACTTATTCGCGGCAATCGTATTCTTAATCCCGACCTCTTTGGTGGCAGCGGAATTAGCGGCAATGTTCCAAGACAAACAAGGTGGTGTATTCCGTTGGGTAGGTGAGGCCTATGGAAAACGTCTAGGCTTTCTGGCTATCTGGGTTCAATGGATTGAAAGTACGATCTGGTATCCGACAGTATTAACTTTTGGAGCCGTATCCATCGCCTTCATCGGTATGGATCATCCCGAAGATATGCTGCTGGCGAATAACAAATACTACACATTAGCGATCGTGTTAATTATTTATTGGCTGGCTACATTTATCTCACTAAAGGGATTGAGTTGGGTTGGAAAAGTAGCGAAAATCGGAGGTATGGTAGGTACTATCATACCAGCGGCGTTACTCATCATTTTAGGTATCGTATACCTAGCGACTGGCGGGCATTCCAATATGGATTTCCACAGTAACTTCTTCCCCGACTTCAGTAAATTCGACAACTTAGTCTTAGCCGCAAGTATCTTCCTTTTTTACGCAGGTATGGAAATGGGCGGTATTCACGTGAAAGACGTTGACAATCCTTCTAAAAACTATCCGAAAGCTGTATTTATCGGTGCCTTGATCACCGTTGTAATCTTCGTACTAGGAACTTTTGCGTTGGGTATTATTATCCCAGAGAAAGACATCAATCTTACGCAAAGTTTATTAGTGGGATTCGACAATTACTTCAAGTACATTCATGCCTCATGGTTATCCCCAATTATCGCTATCGCTTTGGCATTTGGCGTATTAGCAGGAGTATTGACATGGGTCGCTGGTCCTTCCAAAGGTATATTCGCAGTTGGTAAAGCAGGTTATCTGCCCCCGTTCTTCCAGAAGACCAATAAGATCGGCGTACAGAAAAACATCCTTTATATCCAAGGAGCGGCTGTTACACTTCTTAGCTTATTATTCGTGGTAATGCCATCCGTACAAAGCTTTTATCAGATCTTATCACAGCTTACGGTGATCTTATATTTAATAATGTATATGTTGATGTTCTCCGGAGCGATCGCATTACGTTATAAGATGAAAAAGGCAGGTCGTCCTTTCCGTATCGGAAAAGGTGGCAATGGCTTGATGTGGTTGATCGGAGGTTTAGGATTCTGTGGTTCCTTATTAGCGTTCGTATTAAGTTTCATTCCTCCTAGCCAGATTTCTACAGGAAATAATACGGTTTGGTTCGCCGTTCTCTTCATCGGTGTAATTGTTGTCGTTGCGGCACCGTTTATTATCTATGCGTCTAAGAAAGCATCTTGGGTAGATCCGAACACTGAATTCGAACCGTTCCATTGGGAAGTAAAAAATGACGTATCCGAGACGAATACGACAAAAGCATAACACACATTCATCTCGATAATAACCTAGTCCGGGCTGCGAAAATATTGTAGCTCGGACTTTTTCGTAAAAATAGCACAGAATATTTACGTTTTATTATGTGTATTATAAAAATGTAATTATCTTTGCGATAGTATTCATAAAATAAAATATCAAAAGAACTATGGCACGTACAGTAGATTATTCAAAAAAGGCAGAGAAAATCAAAGAGCAAGTAGATGAATTAGTACAAGAATTAATGGCTGCTAAATCGGCTCCGGTAGTTTCCAAAAGAAGCTTAAAAGTAGCTGACATCAATTTCGAGAACGAGGATGTTAATACATTAATGCAAATACAAGCTCGCCTCGCTCGCGTTATCTTGGAGAAGAGCAAATAAGAAAAAACTCTGCTAAGGTTTTAATAAAAGTGCCTTTCCCGTCTTTAAGGATGTTTCGGAAAAGGCACTTTATTTTTTAGGTCTCGTGCGAACTTTCAAAGAAAAAGCTTATCTTTGAAAACCTAATCAATAACATGTATGGAACTAACACTCCCAACGAAAGTTAATGTGACACATCCCATCATGCTAGACACGAAGATATTAGTCGTGATCGGAGCGAACGGTGCGGGAAAAAGCTCTTTTGGCAGAGATTTATTGGAGAGATATGCGGGTCAAGCGAAAAGAATATCCGGTATACATGCCTTATTCATCAGCGATGACGAATCTAAATTATCGGCCTCCAATGAATTCGCACGTTTACAGTCTATGATCAAAGAACGACTGTTCATGCCACGTATTTCTGAATACGAGAAACTGATTTTGCAACTCCAGAGCGAGGAGTTCGAGGCGGCAGTCAATTTCAAGGAAGCCTGCAAGACTAATAACGAAGTAGATCCTCCGATCACCAAGATAGATATTATACAAGCGATCTGGGAAAAGATGTTTCCGCATAATCGTCTGATACGAAAGTCGGGATTTATCGAGCTTGTATCCACGGGGCGTGATTCAAATTCCTACACCGCCGGACGCATGAGCGATAGCGAGAAACTGGTGTTCTACTTGATTGGGGCCGCATTATGCGCATGCCCGAACGCCTTGCTCGTGATCGAAGAGCCGGAAACCCTTCTCCACAACTCCATAAAGAACCAGCTTTGGGACGAGATTGAGGCGATACGTCCGGACTGTACGTTTGTTTATCTCACACATGACATTGATTTCGCCACCTCCCGCTCCGACAGCAAACGGATCTGGATTCGTTCTTACGACGCGGATCATTCCGTATGGGATTACGAGTTGATCGAGAGTAATGAAAGTTTCCCGGAAGAAGTATATATGGAAATACTTGGCAGCCGGAAACCGATCTTGTTTATCGAAGGGACCGACACGAACAGTATCGACAGCAAGCTTTACCCCTTCATATTCCCCGATTATTTGGTGAAACCGATGGGTGGTTGCCAAAAAGTAATCGAGACAACCAAAGCGTTCGGCCAACTGAAAGACTTCCATACATTAGATAGCAAAGGTATCGTAGATCGTGATAGGCGTACACAAGGAGAAATAAACTATCTACGGGAACAACATATTTATGTACCGGACGTAGCGGAAGTGGAGAACCTATTGATGATAGAGGATGTGATCAAGACGGTCGCCAAACGGTTGATGAAAGATCCGGACGATGTTTTCAAGCAAGTGAAAGAAAACGTAGTACGTCTTTTCCAAAAAGAACTGGACTCGCAAGTAATCCTTCATGCCAAACATCAAGTCCGTAAAAAACTGGAGACTACCGTTGATCGCAAGATAACGACGGTGGAGCAATTAACCGAACATGTAGAGAGTATCCGTCTGAACATCCATGTGGAAGAAATATACAAAAACATAAAAGAAGAGTTCGAGTCTTATATAGAAACGGAGAACTACAAAAGCATCCTCCGTGTTTATAATCAAAAAGGGATGTTACCACAGAGCCGCCTATGCGCAATCTGCGGTATCAGTAACAAAGAGAGTTATTTAAACCTGATTCTCTCCATATTAAAGGAAAACAAGGAGGATGCGGAAGCGATACGAAAGGCTATCAAATATTCATTGGGCACATAAAAAGTTTCTAAAAATGCGGGGAAAGTCCATAAAAAATTGTTCTTTTGCAAACTGTTTTATAACATTAATGGGCCAAAGCCCTATATATTAATTGTCATATGCGTACACCTACACTTCAATATCTTTACTTGCAAAAGCCGGTAACCATGATGGTAGTAATCTGTATTATATCTGTGTTACCTTGGATCGGCCTCGGCGACTTCTCCACCAAAGGGGAACCCCGGGAAGCGGCCGTAGCGATCTCCATGCTCGAGACGGGCAATTGGGTCTTGCCACAATCCTACGCCAACGAGTTCGCTTTTAAGCCACCGATGGCGCATTGGTTAATGGCTGCTTTCTCCTATCCACAGGGATATGTTTCCGAGTTCACCTCCCGCTTGCCATCGGCTTTAGCCTTTATTTCCTTGATCGGGTTCGTATTGGTCTTTTTCGGTAAACGAATCGTAAAGTTTCAGGAGGCATTCATAGCGACCCTCCTATTGGTCACCTGCGTAGAGATACATCGGGCGGCCATGACGACTCGGGTGGATATGTTGCTCACTACTTTCATCGTCATAGGGCTTTTCCAGCTATATCGATGGGAAGATAAATTAGAGCTGAAAGGACTTCCCATATTCATACCTTTATTATTAGGATGCGCCGTTCTGACCAAAGGACCGGTAGGCGTAGTATTGCCCCTATTCGTATTCGGCATTTATCTATTAATGTTAGGTCAATACAGTTATCTCACCATATTCAAGACTTTATTATATGCGGGAATTTCCTCTTTATTCCTACCGATGTTGTGGTATACCGCCGCATGGAAGCAGGGGGGAGATGAGTTCCTTAATGTCGTATTAGCGGAGAATTTCGCTCGTTTCTTACACCTAAACACTCCTGAAATTTCCTATGATCTGGGGCATGAGAATGGTGTTTGGTACAATTTCATGACGTTGGCGGCAGGCTTTATACCTTGGACTATTTTCTTTTTCTTCTCTTTATTCGGGCTGAAACTTAGCAAGCCTGAGCAACCTATTAAAGAGATCTTAAAGAATACGTGGAAACGTATCCGCTCCATGGAAAAAGTTCGTTTATTTAGTTTGGTTGCTTTAATCGGCATCCTTTTCTTCTATTCGATCCCTTCCAGTAAACGAAGCGTATATTTAATGCCGGCTTATCCGTTCATTGCCTTGTTCTTGGCTCAGTATGCCTTATATATTACAGAATACCGTACGAAAGTAACTCGGGTATTCGCTGCCTTTTTAGCTTCCGTAGTAAGTGTCGTCATGATAGCGATCTTGCTTACGGTATTCGGTATTATTGATCCTGTTGGTATCGTCGGTCAATATACACAAAACGCATCGACCTTGGACATGGTACGAATGGTATCAAAAGTATTGGTTCATCCCAGCACGCTTACGATCTGTATTATCTTCATAAATCTATTGATATTAGGAACGGTCTATTACCAGATGTTCAAGAAAATAAATATCAAGATTCTCTACGCTACGATAGCCTTGACATTCTCGGTTAATTTATTAATTGATGGTGTCATTATGAGAGGTATTCGTGAAGGGGATTCTTGCCGTGTTTTCGCTGAACGTATCCTGAAAGAATATCCATTGAATAAAAAGAATGTATATGTCGTAAATAACCTTCGGATTTATCGGAATCTGTACGGGTTAAACTTCTATATGGGAAATATCTTCCATGACTTCGATAAAGAAACACCCGCCAAAGGTTATTTCTTGATCGGAGAAAATGAGATGGAAAAGGTACTTTCCACATACGGGGATAAATATACCTTCCGTACACTGACTAAGTCCGATCAAACGTTCAGCGAACTAAAACAAAAAATTGTACTTAGCGAGTTCGAGTTGAAATAGAAATGTAACATCTAATAATATACCATGAATAGTTCCTATATTTCCCCTTTCGCTAAGCCGGTCTACATCATGTTGAAACCGATTGGTTCTGTTTGTAATTTGGCATGCGAGTATTGTTATTACCTTGAGAAAAGCAAGTTCTATCCGGATGTAAAGAATCACATCATGACAGATCAGATACTCGAGAAGTTCATCAAGGAATACATGGAATGCCAAACCATGCAAGAAGTCTTGTTTACATGGCATGGAGGCGAGACGCTGATGCGGCCGATCAGCTTCTATAAAAAAGCCTTGGAGTTGCAGCGTAAGTATGCGGGAGGACGGCAAATAGATAACTGTATCCAAACCAATGGTACCCTATTGAATGATGAGTGGTGCCAATTTTTCAAGGAAAATAATTTCTTGGTGGGTGTATCTATCGATGGCCCGCAAGAGTTCCACGACGAATACCGTAGGAACCGGCAGGGACTCCCCTCTTTCTATAAGGTGATGAAGGGAATCGAGTTGCTGAAAAAACATGGGGTAGAGTATAACGCCATGGCCGTCGTGAATGATTATAACGTGGATTATCCGCTGGAATTCTATAATTTCTTCAAGGAACTGGATTGCCGTTTCATCCAATTCGCCCCGATCGTGGAGCGTATCGGCCGGCACAAGGAAGGCACCAAGCTATCTTCTCCCGAGGAGCAAGACGCAGCGATCGAGCTAGCTCCGTTCTCGGTAGATAGCGAGAAATGGGGGGATTTCCTTTGCGCCTTGTTCGACGAGTGGCTAAAAGAGGATGTCGGCAAGTTCTACATCCAATTATTCGATTCCACCTTGGCGAACTGGGTAGGCGAACAACCCGGGGTCTGCTCCTTGGCTCGCCATTGCGGTCACGCCGGGGTAATGGAGTTCAATGGCGACGTATATGCTTGCGACCATTTCGTATTCCCGGAATACAAACTCGGGAATATCCAAACAAAGACATTAACGGAGATGATGTACAGTCCGGTACAACAAAAGTTTGGAACGGATAAAGAAGATAAGCTCCCTACGCAATGCAAGGAATGCGAATATCTTTTCGCTTGCCATGGAGAGTGCCCGAAAAACCGGTTTCTCCATACGCCGAATGGAGAGCCGGGACTAAATTATCTATGTAAGGGATACAAGAAATTCTTCAAGCATGTAGCTCCTTACATGGACTTTATGAAAAAAGAATTATTGAATCAACGTCCACCCGCAAACGTGATGGATTGGGCTAAACAACAACAACATGAATATTAACAGACGTGATTTCATTAAAACAGGAGGTATGGTTATGCTTGGAACATTAGCGGCTCCTTCCTTACTAGGAAGTTGCACCGGTAGTGAGGGGGATAAAGCAGCCGGTATTTCATTCGCTATGAATTATTTCAAGGTGAGTGAGGGGGATTTGAGGAAGGTATTGGCGGCAGCCTTGGAGAAAGGCGGGGATTATGCCGATTTGTTTTTCGAGCATTCATACAGGAACAACGTGGGGTTGCAGGATGGTGCCGTAAACCGTGCCTCATCCAACATCGATTTTGGGATGGGCGTACGAGTCTTGGCTGGTGACCAAACGGGATACGCCTACGTAGAGAACGTTACCTTAGACGAGATGCTGAAGGCGGCTCGCACGGCCGCACGGATCGCCACCGGATCGGCGAACACCACCGCAATAAACCTGACGGAAAAAGCGTGTACGAACAATTTCTATAGCGTACAAACACCTTGGGACGAGATAGCCATTAATGACAAGATGCCTTTCTTGCAGAAACTGAACGATCAGATCTTCGCCAAGGACAAGCGGGTCACCAAGGTGATGGCCTCTTTGGGAGACACGACCTCTCATATCTTATTCTGTAACTCGGAAGGGCAGATTTATTACGATTATCGCCCGATGAGTGCTTTGAGTGCCGTCTGTATTATGGAGGATAACGGGAAGATCGAGAACTCGTACGCCGCACGGGCTTTTCGTATGGGAGCGGAATTCCTGACGGACGACCTGATCGACGAGCTTGCCCAAGAGGCGGTGGATAAGACCTCTATCTTATTTCAGGCGATCAAGCCTAAAGGCGGGGAAATGCCCGTTGTCATGGGTGCCGGTGGCTCTGGCATCTTATTGCACGAGGCGATCGGCCATGCTTTCGAGGCGGATTTCAACCGTAAGAACACCTCTATTTTCTCTGATCAACTGAACAAGAAAGTTTGCAACGAGCATATCAACGTGGTGGACGACGGCACGATTCCTTTCAACCGGGGCTCGGTCAATATCGATGACGAGGGTGTGGACGGACAAAAAACCTATATCGTACGGGAGGGAGTCTTGACCAGTTATCTGCACGATCGTATCAGCGCGAAACATTACGGCATCCCCTCTACGGGCAATGGCCGCCGGGAGTCTTTCCGTCAGATGCCTATCCCCCGTATGCGTGCCACTTATATGGAAGCGGGCAACGTGACGGAAGAGGAGATCATCTCTACCGTAAAGAAAGGTATCTATGCCGCCAACTTCACGAACGGGCAGGTACAGATCGGCGCGGGCGATTTTACCTTCTTCGTGAAGGATGGTTACTTGATCGAGAACGGCAAGCTTACCCAACCTATCAAGGATATCAATATCATCGGTAACGGCCCGAAAGCGTTGGCGGATATCACGATGGTGGGTAATAATTATAAAATGGATAACGGCACATGGACCTGCGGTAAGGATGGACAGTCTTGCCCGGTAACCTGCGGTATGCCGTCGGCCTTAGTCAGCAAACTTACAGTAGGAGGAGAAAACTAATATGATAACAAACGAAAATAAGAAATTGGCTCAATGGGCCATGGAATATGCCTTGAAGAATGGTTGCCAATCTTCACGTGTCACGCTTTACAATGGTTCCAGCAGTTCGTTTGAGATACGGGATATGAAAATAGACCGTCTGCAACAGGCATCCGAGAACAGCATGGTGGTTCATTTGTTCGTGGACGGCCGTTACGGCTCCTACTCTACCAATCGCTTGGATAAGAAAGAGCTGGAGAAGTTCATCAAGGATGGTATCGCCGCCACTCGTTTCCTCGCCGAGGACAAGGCTCGCACGCTGCCGGACGCTTCCTTGTATTATAAAGGTGGGGCGGCGGACTTGCGATTGGTCGACCCGAATTTCGACTCCGTGCAACCGGACGACAAGGTAGCGTTGGCCATGAGCGTCTGTGAGGAAATCATGGGCAAGGACGACCGGATCATCTCCGCCAACGCTTCCTACAGCGACGAGAAAGACTTTAAGTACATGGTAGCCAGCAACGGTTTCGAAGGCGAGGCTTCTGGTTCCTCTTATGGCTTGGTGGGGAGTGTCAGCATCCGTGGGGAGGGTGACGCCCGTCCCGAGTCTTATTGGTACGACTCTTCCTTGTATTATGACGAGCTGGTGAAGACCGGTATCGGTACGAAAGCGCTGGAACGGGTGCTTCGAAAACTGGGACAGCGGAAAGTGGCGTCCGGTAAATATACCATGATCGTGGATAACATGAACTCCAGTCGTCTGCTTTCTCCAGTAATCGGAGCCATTTACGGTTCCTCCATCCAGCAAAAGAACTCTTTCTTGTTGGATAAGATCGACCAAAAGGTAGCGAGCGACAAGATGACCTTGATAGATGAGCCTCATTTGGTAAAGGCTTCCGGCGCACGTTATTTCGATAGCGAGGGTGTTGCCACGAAACGTCTTCCGGTATTCGAGCAGGGTATATTGAAAACGTATTATATCGATACGTATTCCGCCAACAAGATGGGCATGGAACAAACGATCGGCTCTCCCTCGATTCTTACCATGCGGAATGGTGATAAGGATCTGGACGGATTGATCGCCTCTATCGACAAAGGTATATTGGTGACCGGCTTCAACGGTGGAAACTGCAATAGCACGACCGGCGATTTCTCGTATGGCGTGGAAGGTTTCTTGATCGAGAGAGGCAAGCTATCCCAACCGATCTCCGAGATGAACGCCACGGGTAATATGCTCTCCCTATGGAGTAACCTAGCGGAAGTCGGAAACGACCCCCGCCTATCCTCCAGCTGGCGAATCCCTTCCTTGCTTTTCAATGGGGTTGATTTTAGCGGATTATAAATACGAGAAACAACATACGGAAGAACAAGAATAAAAGAAGCCGGAACCGCTAAACACAGTTCCGGCTTCTTTGTTTTTCCTTACACCAAATTATAGATCGCTATAAAATGGCAAACCGTTCCCCCGAGAACGAATAAATGCCATGCGGAATGCATATATTTATATTTATCCAGAAAGAAGAAAATCGTTCCTAAGGAATAGAACAAGCCTCCTCCGATCAGCCAATATAAGACATACATCGAATCCGTACGCTGGAAAACATCGATCAAAGGTTTGAAAGCGATAATCACCACCCAACTCATCAGCAGATAACAAACCGTTTTCAGATTATCCTTTTTCTTCATCCGACGGAAACTAAACCATACGCCGATAACCGCGGCCAGCCAAACCGTAATAAATAATCCCCAGCCCCAGAAACCCTCGTCGCGGAGAGCCACCAAGGTAAATGGCGTATAAGTACCCGCGATATGCAAATAAATAGCGCTATGATCCCAACGGCGCAACTGGCATTTTCGCTTGGGATCGGAAGCGGCGTGGTAAAAGGTAGATGTCACATACGAGGAAGTCATGCACAACGCATAAACGGCGAAACTACCGATCACCCACGGATCACCTGTACGAATCCCGGCGATCATCAAGACGATAATCGCCGTTAAGCCGAACAACATACCCGCGCCATGCGTAAGCACATTCGCAACTTCCTCACCATGAGTTTGTCTTTGTTTTCTCATCCATCCGATCGCTACGACTACAAGGCGCTGGCCTTGAAACCGGCCTCCGATACGGCGGAAAGAATGGTCTCCGCCGGAAGATCGGTCGTTATGGTCAATGTCTTATCCGGAGATTTCAAGTCGATCGACCATGCGTCCTCTTTTACTAATTTATTCAACTTAGCGCCGATAGCCGCCACGCATCCGCCACATTTAGCGTTTGTCTTAAATTTTAATGTTGCCATATCTCTACTTATTATTTAAAGTTTACTCCATTTCAACCGTAAGCTATTTAATACCACCGACACGGAACTGAAAGCCATCGCGGCGCTCGCCAACATCGGGTTCAGTAACAGTCCGTTCACCGGGAATAAGACACCCGCCGCCAATGGGATTCCGATCAAGTTATAGATAAATGCCCAGAATAAATTCTGGTGGATCGAGCGAACCGTACGTTTCGACAAGCGGATCGCATCCGGCAATAACATCAAATCCGAAGTAATCAACGTGACCATCGCCACATCCATGGCGATATCCGTTCCCTTACCCATCGCAATGCTCACATCCGCACGGGCTAAAGCTTGCGAGTCGTTGATACCATCCCCAACCATAGCCACTTTCCTTCCGGCGGCTTGCAAGGAACGGATATACTCCTCCTTATCGCTCGGCAAGACATCTGCCTTATAATGACGGATATCCAGCATGGCCGCAACGGTCTCGGCGGTCCGTTTTCCATCGCCGGTCAATAAATGAACCTCGATACCCATTTCTTTCAAGGCCTCTACCGCCTCTCCCGACGTAGGTTTCAACCGATCCGAAATAGCCATGACCGCAAGCAATTCCGATTCCCAACCGTAATAAACGATACTCTTGCCATCCTCTTCCCACCGGATGATTTCCCGGCCAGCCTCGGGCGGAACCATCGCCTTGAAGGTTTCCAAAAAGCCTTTGCTTCCTACCCAATACGTCACGCCATGTACCTGCATTTGGATACCACGCCCCGTTACGCTCTCGAAACTATCAGCGTCGATCTCCGCGGCCTCCGTTCCTTTCAACCATGAGAGGATAGCGGACGCCAAAGGATGCTCAGACTTCATCTCGGCGGTATAAAGGATATCCAGCATATCCCGGCTCGCCTCCGATATCCAGAAAGAGTCTGTCACCTCGGGCACGCCCTCGGTCAAGGTCCCGGTCTTATCCAGCACGACGGTATCCACCTTACAAAGGTTTTCCAAGGCAAAAGCGTCTTTGATCAATATATGATGCTCGGCGCCTTTACCCATCCCGACCATCAAGGCAGTTGGCGTAGCAAGTCCCAACGCGCAAGGGCAAGCGATCACCAATACCGATACCGCCGATAAGAGAGCGTACGAGAAGTACCCGCTTCCTCCTACTACCAGCCAGACGATAAAAGTGAGTATCGCCAATCCGACAACGATCGGTACAAATATACCACTTATTTTATCAACGATACGCTGCACGGGTGCCTTACTTCCTTGAGCGGCTTGTACCATCTGTACGATTTGCGATAATACGGTAGCGCTCCCCACCCCGGTCGCCTCCATCAAGAAAGCGCCCTTTTGGTTGATCGTCCCGGCCAAGACTCGGTCACCTTGTGATTTCACGACAGGAATCGGCTCGCCACTCAACATGCTCTCATCCACGGAAGAGGAACCTTGAGACACCGTGCCGTCCACCGGGATCTTCTCACCGGGACGGACACTGACAAGATCTCCCACCCGCAAGAACGAGATAGAGACCTCTTCCTCCTGACCATCTCGCACACGACGGGCGGTTTTAGGCTGCAATCCCATCAAGCTCTTGATAGCGGAAGAAGTGCTGTTCTTCGCCCGCTCCTCCAGAAGTTTACCCAACAGAACGAATGCTATGATCACGCCGGATGCCTCATAATAAACATGCGGCTCCAATCCTTTCTCATACCAGAACTGCGGGTATACGGTATTGAAGAAACTGAACAGGAAAGCGATCGAGGTACTCAACGCCACCAATGTATCCATATTGGCGCTACCGTGCAACGCATGGCGCACGCCGTTCACGTAGAACGACCGCCCGAACACGATCATAATCACCAAGGCCAGCGCCATCATGATCCAGTTACCGCCGGGCGTATGCATAAACACCATTCCCAGCAGGGCCAGCGGAATGGAAAGTACCCACGCCCCGATCGTATTCCGGCGTAGCTTCCGGTAATGCTCTCGTGCCATCTCTTCCTGTACCGCCGTCGGATCCTCTACCTCCACGACCAAATCGTATCCGGCCTCCTGCACGGCCTCTCTCATTTTCTGAGGAGTAATCAAGGATGGATGGTATTTGACGGAAAGCGTATTCGCCGCGAAATTTACCGATGCCTCCTCCACGCCGGGAAGTCCCTTCACCGTATTCTCTACGTTATTGGCACATACGGCACAACTCATCTCAAGAACCGGGAGTATAATTGTCTCCAAATCTTTCATAGATCGTATCACCTGTTTAGTTATATATAAATGAATAACAAAGATACGATAAATATGATTGCAACCAGATTGCAAACTTTGCGAAACAGTATTTACGTACGTTAAGAAACTTAGGAACTTAATAGATTTATTTGAGAAATATGACTATTATTTAACAGGGAAATACCCGACATTTGTAACGATTTTCAAACCAATTACTAAAACTTAATAACAATATGATTCTAGACTCACTTGAGAACTCTAAGCGGATCGAATGTATCCATCCGCTGTTTAAGCAGGCTTTTGACTATGTTAAGTCTACTGATTTTTCAAAAATGGAAGATGGTAAATACGATATAGCGGACGCTGGTTTCACGGTTAGCATCGCCAGCCTCTTCGGAAAGGAGAAGTCGGAAGCGGCCATCGAGACCCACAAGAAATTTATCGATATCCAATTCCCCTTATTGGGCGTAGAGAAAATCGGATGGAAACCGGGAGATCAATTACTAGAGGAGTCCGTTCCATACAACGAGGAGCAAGATATCGCCTTTTATATCGACAAACCTACCGCCTATACGAAAATCTATCCCGGACAATTCGCCATTTATTTCCCGGAAGACGGGCACGCCCCGGGTATCGGCCAAGGGAATATCCGGAAGGTGGTTATCAAGATCCCGGTCCAATAGTATCGAATACCCTATCTGTTCCGCAAGAATAATCAGCTGAATACTTATATATTCTATATCGGATCTACTTCTATTCTACAAACCACGGCGTGGTCTTTGTAAACCACGCCATGATCTGTAAAGACCACGCCGTGGTTTATAGGATTCACGACGAGAATCAAGGAATAGATACAGATACGATTATCTTTATTCATAAGAAGATTTCCCTATTCAACCGTATATTCGCATATATGCGTTTGTAATACTTTATTCACCTCAAATCCACTTAAATCTCGTAAATTCTTGTTACCTTTGATGCCCGGTACAAAATAAAAGTAATACAAAGGAAGATGATTTCAGAAGAATTGAAGAACGACCTAAAGATAAAATGGGATCGGATGAGAGATGGTATGGCAAAAATGGGTATGGATGCCTGTTTGCTTACCGTAGATGTAAATCTTTATTATACGACAGGACAAATCTATAGTGGTTATTTTTATTTGCCGGTAGACGGTGAGCCGTGGTTCCTGATCAAGCGACCGAACGGGCTTTCCGGACATCAAGTGGAATACATCCGCAAGCCGGAAGACATCCCGCCCCTATTCGCGGAACGAGGGATCAAGATGCCGAAAAGACTCTTATTAGAGGCAGATGAGTTAACTTATAATGAATATATCCGTTTACAAAAGGTATTCCAACCGGAGGAGGCCGGTAACGCCACCGCTTTCATGCGAAACCTTCGCCGGGTAAAAACCCCTTGGGAGATCGGGCAATTCCGTATCGCCGCCCGCAAGCACGAGGCTACTTATAGCGAGATCCCGGAATGCTTCCGTCCCGGTATGACAGACTTGGAGTTTCAGTACGAGATCGAGAAACGTATGCGCAAGAACGGCTCGATCGGTCTTTTCCGTGCTTTCGGAGCCAATATGGATATCTATATGGGTAGTATTCTCGCCGGGGAAAACGCCGAGACCCCATCCCCTTTTGATTTCGCTTTGGGTGGAGGCGGCATAGACGCTTCTTGTCCGCTAGGCGCTAACGGTACTTTATTAAAAGAAGGTACCGCTATCATGGTGGATATGGCCGGCAATTATACGGCTTATATGACGGACATGACCCGTGTCTTCTCCGTAGGCCGCCTGACGGAGGAAGCTTATCGGGCGCATCAAGTGGCCCTTACGATACAGCAGGAGGTAGAAAACGCTACCCGCCCGGGAACCGCTTGTTCGGATTTATATAATATAGCGGCGAATATCGCTAAGAAAGAAGGTCTTTCGGCTAACTTTATGGGAACCGAGCAGCAGGCTAAATTCGTGGGACATGGCATCGGTATACAGATCAATGAGCTACCCGTGCTTACCCCTCGCTCGAAAGAGGAGCTTTTGCCGAATATGGTATTCGCCTTGGAGCCCAAATTCGTGATCCCGGGTGTCGGTGCCGTGGGTATCGAGAACAGTTTCCTTGTAACGGAGACGGGCGTGGAGAAGTTGACACGGTTCAACGAGGAGATCATTCCACTTGGAAATTAAGATTTAATAGAAGAATTTGTTATACATTATTAAATTAAAACACATGAAAAAAACATTAGCTTTTCTACTTTTGCTGGCTATTATCATTATGCCGGCCAATGCCGTGGAAAAGGAGAACGTGAAGCCTGTCAAGAACGTGATTCTCTTAATCCCGGACGGAACCTCATTGGCGACTATCTCTATCGCCCGTTGGTTGCAATGGTACCAAGATCCCAGCAAACCGAAATTGAACATCGACCCGTATTTGTGCGGAACGGTGCGTACGCATTCTTCTAACGCCCCTATCGGCGACTCCGCTCCTACTACATCATGCTACATGACCGGACAGCCGAGCCGTACGGGTTATGTATCCACTTACCCGGAGAACGACGGTGATAACGATATCTACCCGACCGACCCGGCCCGTGCCTTCCAACCGCTTACCACCGTATTGGAGGCTGGCAAGATGTTGCAGGGCAAAGCCACGGGATTGGTTTTCACTTGCGAATTCCCGCACGCTACCCCGGCGGACTGCTCCGCTCATAGCTACAATCGTGGTAAATACGACTGGATCGCTCCGCAGATGGTTCATAATGATATCAATGTCGTTATCGGTGGCGGAGTGTCTATCCTTACGAAGGATATGGAAGATTATCTATTGGCGAACGGGTATGGCGTATATAGAAACGACCTGCAAGGTATGCGTGCCGACAATAACCAGAAGATGTGGGCTTTATATGGCGATAAGGAAATGGCTTACGATATCGACCGCAATCCGGAAGAGCAACCTTCTATCGAGGAAATGACTCGTAAGGCGATCGACAAATTATCCAAGAACCCGAATGGTTTCTTCTTAATGGTAGAAGGCAGTAAGGTAGACTGGGCCGCTCATGGAAATGACCCGGTAGGTATGGCTACCGATTTCTTGGCATTCGATCGTGCCTGCGGTGCCGCATTGGAGTTCGCACGCAATAACGGCGAGACTGCCGTTGTCATCGTACCCGACCACGGAAACAGCGGTATCAGCTTAGGTAGAAGAGATTGTAAAGGTTACGATAAATTGACGAAAGACCAATTGTTCCACCAATTCTCCCTGTATAAATTGACCGCCGAGGGTTTCGCCAACAAGGTAAACAGCGTTCCTAACTCAGAAGTGCAAAACGTATTCCGCACCTACGCCGGCTTCGAGCTGACACCGGAAGAGATGAACGCGTTGAACAATTGCAAGGACTACAAGAACAGCCCGATACCGGAAGACCAACGCAAACCGGAAGA
The DNA here is from genome assembly GCF_023656665.1 of Parabacteroides sp. B2-S-102. NCBI lineage: Bacteria > Pseudomonadati > Bacteroidota > Bacteroidia > Bacteroidales > Tannerellaceae > Parabacteroides > Parabacteroides sp. B2-S-102. The sequence goes on from NZ_JAMOKM010000014.1 coordinate 120,613, forward strand.
TAATTCCTCCATGTACAGTGGCTCGTTAACCGGATTGATGGCGCATATCATCACTTCCCGCACTTGCTTCGGTTTCACGACCGGCGGTCATACGGGCGAGGAAGTATTCCTAGCCGCTTACCATCCGCAAGGAACCTTACCCCTAGGTATGAATACGAACATCGAGCTGAATGAGTACTTATGCAATTTGTTCGGATTGACACACGGAAACTTGGAAGATCTTACAAGCAAGAACTTCGCACGCCACACGGACGTATTCGAGGATTACACTTGCGAGATCGTCCCTGCCGCCGACGAGAAAGGTTCTCCAACCTTGATCGTTAAGAACAAGAAAGATAAGAAAAAACAGCTAACGATCACCCCGTTCTCCAACATCGTGAAGTCCGGGAAGAAAGGCCAAGATGAGATACGGTTAAACTCTGTCGTCGTTTATGTCGATAAAAATAACACGTTCTATCTTCCGGCAAGTCTAGTTGATTTCTTAAAATAAACAGATAGCTAAAAAGTAAATTTGAGAAAAGCGTAGCGATTCAACTGAAAGAGTGGTCGTTACGCTTTTGCTTTTGATGTGGAAAAGGTCGTTTGCAGACATCCAAAAGCCACA